>JAHHSB010000036.1 GCA_020025415.1 Oscillibacter sp.
GTACTGCCTGTGCATGAATGAGGATCTGACGATCTCCCACGGGGATTTTTATGTGCTGCTGTGCGCGTTCTGCTTCTCGGCCCACATTCTCATCATCGATCATTTCGCCCAGAAGGTGGACAGCGTGGAGCTCTCCTGCGTCCAGTTCCTGGTGGCCGCCGTGCTTTCCTCCGTGGGCATGGTAGCCGCGGAGACGCCCTCTGCCCAGGGGCTGCTGCTGTGCCTGGGCCCCATTCTGTACGTGGGCATCTTCTCCAGCGGCGTGGCCTATACCCTTCAGATCGTAGCGCAGAAGAATTCCAATCCCACGGTGATCTCCCTGCTGTTGAGCCTGGAGTCGGTATTTGCCACTCTGGCCGGTGCCCTGATCCTGAAAGACCAGATGTCCGGGCGGGAGTACCTGGGCTGCGTGCTGATGCTCGTGGCTGTGGTGCTGGCCCAGCTGCCCGGACGGGAGAAGGCGGGGCAGTCCCGGAAAGAGCCGGTCCGGGAAGGGTAAAGGGGCATTTAACGGTTGAACAATGCCGCTTTGCCGTGGTATAATAACAAACTGAACAAATATGCACGGAGATTAGCGAGGTGTTTTCATGCGCATTGATGTGTTAGGCGTCGGTTTCGACAACCTGACCATGGATGAGGCAGTGGCGGAAGGGCTGCGCCTGTTGGACGAGGATGGGATGCACTATGTGGTCACGCCCAACCCCGAGATCGTGGAGGTATGCCGGGAAAATCCGGCGGCCATGGAAGCGGTCAACGGCGCGGACCTGGTTTTGGCGGATGGCATCGGAATTATCAAAGGGGCAGCCATGCTGGGCACGCCCCTGAAAGACCGGGTGCCGGGCATTGAATTTGCCTCCCGCCTGATGGCGCGTATGGCACAGGAGGGCCGCTCTTTGTATCTGCTGGGCGCCAAGCCCGGTGTGGCGGATCTGGCTGGAAAGAAGCTGCAGGAAAAATATCCGGGGCTGGTGATCGCCGGCACCCATGACGGTTATTTTCAAGAGGACGGTCCCGTGATGGAGGAGATCCGCCAAAGCGGGGCAGAGGCTGTGTTTGTCTGCTTGGGTGCGCCCAAGCAGGAGCTGTGGATTCGCCGCAACGGCGCAGATACCGGCGCGCACCTGCTCTGCGGTCTGGGCGGCAGCTTGGATGTGTTTGCCGGCGTGGTGCAGCGGGCGCCCAAGTTTTGGTCCGAGCACGGACTGGAGTGGTTTTACCGCCTGTGCAAGGAGCCCCGGCGCATCGGTCGCATGATGAAGCTGCCTGTGTTTTTGGTCCATGTGCGCCAAAGGAGAGCAAAATGATGAAGCAGGGAAAAGTGATCGTATTGGAAGGGACAGACGGTTCGGGAAAAACTACCCAGGCCCGGCTGCTGTGCCGCCGCCTGGAAGAAGAGGATATCCCCTATCGGGAGATCGATTTTCCCCGCTACGGCAACCCCTTTGCCGAACCCGCCCGGCTGTACCTCCACGGGGCGCTGGGCAATCACCCCGGAGACGTGAATGCCTATGCCGCTTCCACCATGTATGCCATTGATCGCTATGCCTCTTATAAAGAGGATTGGGGCGATTTTTACGAACAGGGCGGGCTGGTGATCGCCAACCGCTATACCACATCCAATGCCGTTCACCAGGCGTCCAAGCTGCCGCCTGAAGATCGGCGGGCGTTTTTGGACTGGCTCTTTGATCTGGAATACCGGCGGCTGGGGCTGCCTGCGCCGGATCTGGTGCTTTATCTGGATATGCCCACAGACATTACCAGCCGGATGCTGCGGGGCCGGGAAGCGGCCACCGGCACCCAGGCAGACATTCACGAGCAGGACGCAGCGTATCTGCAGCGCTGCCGGGACAATGCCGGGGAAGTGGCCCGGCTGTGCGGATGGGCCGTGATCCACTGCGCCCGGGATGGCGCTCCCCGCGGGGTGGAGGAGATCCACCAGGAACTCTATCAAAAGGTTTTAACTTTACTGTAAGCGGCTTGTCCGGTATTTCTGCCGGCAAAATGGGACGCAGAGCGTCCCATTCCGCCGAGGCTCAGCTTTCAGCAGCAGCAGTTGTTGTTGCCGCAGTTGTTGCCACATCCGCAGCCGCCGTTGTTGCCGCCGCAGCAGCAGCACAGAACCAGAACGATAATGATGATCCACCACAGGCAGGAGCAGTCATTTCCGGAACCAAAGCACATATTTTTTCACCTCACTTGTGTTTCTTTGACCTATTCTATGACCCGAAATATCCCAAGGAAACTTGACCACCAAAAAAATCTCGCCCCGGGCTCCGGAATCGCGCCGGAGCGGGCGGCGGGAGCTGTCTAAAGTACAAAGGAGGATCTATGGCTGACTATAAAAATCAGGAAACCGCCAGTTGGGATTCCGAGAAGGTGCGCAGCAGAAGCAGGCAGCAGACCACCCCAACGCGGCGCAAAGGGCGCAAGCGCTTCCCGGTGTTTCGCTACGTGCTGTTTGTCGTGGTAGTGTCCGCGATCCTGGCCGGTATCGGCTGGCTGCTGCTCAATGATCTGTGCTCGCTCAACAAGCCCGATGCGGAGGCGACGATCGAGATCACCTCGGAAGATACCATGGGTACCATTGCCGACAAGCTCAAAGACGCGGGGCTGATCGAATATAAGTGGTTCTTCCACCTGTTTGCTGCTATCTCCGATGCCAAGGAGAAGATCGGCATCGGCACTTATGAGCTCAACAGCGATATGGACTACCGGGCGCTGATCATCTCCATGCGCAATGGCTCCGGCAATCTGAACGACGGTACGGTAACCGTTACGATACCGGAGGGCTATACCGTTAGCAAGACCATCTCTCTGCTGGCCAGCAAGGGCGTCAACACGGAGGAGAAGCTGCTGGAAGCCGCCAAGACCGCCGATTTTGACTACGAGTTTATCGACAACCGCTCCGAGGACCTTTCCCGGCTGGAGGGGTACCTCTTCCCGGACACCTACGAGTTCTACCTGAATGAGGATCCTACTTCCGCTTTGAACCGCCTGCTGAGCAACTTCAAAAACAAAATGACCGATAAGATCATGGATAAGGTGAACGCCTCCGGCTACAGCCTCGGTGAGATCATCACCATCGCCGCGTTGATCGAGAAGGAGACCGACGGCGCTGACCAGGCCAATATCGCCTCCGTCATCTATAACCGTCTGGAAGGTCCCGGAGACAAGGGCGGCACCTATGGCCTGCTGCAGATCGATGCTGCGCTGCTCTATGCCCTGCCGGATCACAAGGGGCCCATTACCAGCGAGGACATGAAAGTGGACTCCAAGTATAACCTTTATAAGTACGAGGGGCTGCCTCCCACGCCCATCGCCAACCCGGGCATGGCCTCCATCGAGGCGGCGCTGAATCCGGCGGGTACTAATTACTACTATTACGCTTTGGGCAAAAATGGGAAGCATCACTTCTTTGCCACGCTGTCCGAGCATAACGCCTTTGTCAACAGCAGCGAATATGGCGGATAAACTGCAAAAGCCGGAACTGCTGGCCCCGGCGGGGGATATGGAGCGGCTGCGCATGGCGGTGCTTTACGGGGCCGACGCCGTGTATCTGGCGGGCACCAGCTTCGGGATGCGCTCCTTTGCTGGTAACTTTACCGATGAGGAGCTGCCCGATGCGGTGCGCTTTGCCCACGATCACGGGGTGCGGGTCCACTGCACGGTGAACACCCTGCCCCGCAACGGGGAGCTGGAACAACTGCCCGCCCACCTGGAGCAGATGGAAGCCGCCGGGGTGGATGCCCTGATCTGCGCGGATCTGGGCGTGTTTGACCTGGCAGGGAAGTACGCTCCCCATTGCCAGCGTCACGTCAGCACTCAGGCAGGCGTGACCAACTACGCTGCAGCCCGGAGCTGGTATGACCTGGGTGCCTCCCGGGTGATCCTGGCCCGGGAGCTCAGTTTGGAGGAGATCCGGGAGATCCGGGCCAAGACGCCGCCGGAGCTGGAACTGGAGGCCTTTGTCCACGGCGCCATGTGCGTGAGCTTTTCCGGCCGCTGCCTCCTGTCCAACTACATGACCGGCCGGGATTCCAACCGGGGCGCCTGCGCCCAGCCCTGCCGCTATCAGTACGCCCTGGTAGAGGAAAAGCGTCCCGGGGAGTACTGGCCCGTATTCGAAGACGAAAAGGGCACTTACATCATGAATTCCCGGGATATGTGCATGATCGACCATCTGGACGACCTGGTGGACGCGGGCCTGAGCAGCCTGAAGATCGAGGGGCGGGCCAAATCCGCCTATTATGCCGCCATCGTGACCGGCGCCTATCGCCACTGCCTGAATGCAGCGGCGGCCGGTGTGCCGGCAGACCCCGTCTGGCGGAACGAGGTGGAGCATGTGAGCCACCGTCATTACTGCCCAGGCTTTTACTACGGGGAGCCCGGGCAGTATTATGAAAATTCCCGCTATATCCGCCAGTGGCAGGTGGCCGCCGTGGTCACCGCCTGCGACGAGGCAGGAAATGCCATCCTTTCTCTGCGCAATAAATTCCATCTGGGCGACCAGCTGGAGCTGGTGGGGCCAGATGTAAAGCCAATTTCCTTTGCAGCTGAAGAAATTCGGGATTTGGATGGACTTCCGCTGGAAGAGCCCCGGAACCCCCAAATGTTGTTCCAAATGAAGCTGCCCTGTGCCGTTCCCGCCTACTCCCTGATCCGGAAAAGCGTGAACCTGTCAGCTTAAAAAAGGAGAAAACTTATGAATGCGGATGTTGTGATTATCGGCGCCGGTCCTTCTGGTATCTTTACCGCCCTGGAACTGCTGCGCAAGGGCAGCAAAAAGAAGATCATCATGGTGGAAAAGGGGCAGAGCGTGGAAAACCGCCACTGCCCCAAGGATAAGACCCGCAAGTGCATGAACTGCAAACCCTTCTGCCATATCACCACCGGCTTCTCCGGCGCCGGAGCCTTTTCCGACGGCAAGCTCTCGCTGAGCTATGAGGTCGGCGGTGACCTGCCCACTCTGATCGGGGAAGATCTGGTGCAGGAGACCATCCACTACGCCGACCAGATCTATCTGGAATTCGGCGCGGATACTCATATCGAGGGCCTGGAGCACGAGGAAGAGCGCAAAGAGATCCGCAAGCGTGCCATCCAGGCGGGGCTGAAGCTGGTGGACTGCCCCATCCGCCACATGGGCACGGAGAAGGCCCAGCAAATCTACCTGGCCATCGAGCGCTATCTCCAGGAAAACGGGGTGGAGCTGCTCTTTGGCCACGAGTGCCAGAATCTGATCCTCAAAGACGGCGTCTGCGAGGGCGTGACCATCTTTGACGGCAAGCAGGAGTTTGAGATCTATGCGCCCCATACAGTGGTGGCTACCGGCCGCCGGGGAGCCGACTGGCTGGAGAAGCTCTGCGCCGAGCATAATATCGCCCACGCTCCCGGCACCGTGGATATCGGTGTCCGGGTGGAGGTGCGCAATGAGATCATGGAGACGGTGAACCGGGTGCTCTATGAGTCCAAGCTGGTGGGCTATCCCAAGCCTTTCAAAAACAAGGTGCGCACCTTCTGCCAGAATCCCGGCGGCTTCGTTAGCCAGGAGAATTACGATAACAATCTGGCGGTGGTGAATGGCCACTCCTATAAGGATTTCAAGAGCGACAATACCAACCTGGCCATTTTGTGCTCTCATAACTTCAGCATCCCCTTCAACCAGCCCATCGCCTATGCCCAGAAGGTGGGCGAGCTGACCAATATGCTGGCTAACGGCCAGATCCTGGTTCAGCGCTTTGGCGATATCCTGGACGGCAAGCGCACCTGGCAGAAGGAGCTGTCCCAGTCCAACCTGCGGCCCACGCTGCCGGACGCCGTGGCGGGCGACATCACCGCCGCCATGCCTTACCGGGCCATGGTGAACATCATCGGATTTATCCAGGCCATGGACTATGTGGTGCCGGGCTTTGCCTCCAATGAGACGCTGCTGTATTCTCCCGAGCTGAAGTTCTACTCCAACCGGGTGAAAATGGATACGGATTTCAACACCAACCTCCGGGGCCTGCACTGCCTGGGCGACTCCTCCGGCTGGACCCGTGGATTGATGATGGCCTCCGTTATGGGCGTGCTGATGGGCCGCAAGCTGGCGGAAGAGGAATAAGCCTTAAAATCCCCGAAAATCGGACAGAAAGCCGTTGACAAATCCTATAAAAAAGCTATAATAACTTTGGTTATAAGAGCAAACGCTAGGAAAAAGCCAACCTTGCGAAACCGGCCGGAGCGAGAGGGGAGACGGTGAAAGCCCCTTGCCCACGCCGCAAGGCAGCCACTTTGGAGCAGTCCGCGATGAGCGGAACGATTCATCCCCGTTACCGGATGGCTTAAGATGCCTCCCATTTGGGAAGATAATTAGGGTGGTACCGTGAAGCAAGCCTTCGCCCCTAAACCGGGGCGAAGGCTTTTTTGATAGTCGCCCGCTGTACCCTATGATTGAAAAATGTGAAAATACAGGAGGAAGAAACAATGGCACATCCCTATTATGGGCTCAATGAGTTGCGGGAGATGTTCCTCAGCTACTTTGAAAGCAAGGGCCATCTGCGCCTGCCCAGCTTTTCCCTGATCCCCCAGAACGACAAGTCCCTGCTGCTGATCAATAGCGGCATGGCCCCCATGAAGACCTGGTTCACCCGGGAGGAGGAGCCCCCCCGTAACCGGGTTACCACCTGCCAGAAGTGCATCCGCACCGGCGATATCGAGAACATCGGCAAAACCGACCGCCATGGCACCTATTTTGAGATGCTGGGCAACTTCTCCTTCGGCGATTACTTCAAGAAAGAGGCGATCCCCTTCTGTTGGGAATTCCTGACCAAGGTGGTGGGCCTAGAGGAAGACCGGCTGTATCCCTCCATCTACCTGGACGATGACGAGGCCTTTGAGATCTGGAACAAGGACATTGGCATCCCCGCCGAGCGGATCTTCCGCTTCGGCAAGGAGGATAACTTCTGGGAGCATGGCGCTGGCCCTTGCGGCCCTTGCTCCGAGGTGTACTATGACCGCGGCCCCGAGCACGGCTGCGGCAAGCCAGGCTGCACCGTGGGCTGCGACTGCGACCGGTATATCGAGGTATGGAACAACGTCTTCTCCCAGTTCGTCAACGACGGCGATGGCCACTATGAGGAGATGGAGAACAAGAACATCGATACCGGCATGGGTCTGGAGCGTCTAGCCTGTGTGGTGCAGAACGTGAACTCCCTGTTTGATGTGGATACGGTGATGAATATCACCAATAAGGTCAGCGAGATCACCGGTGCTCACTACGGCGAAAGCCATAAGACCGACGTGAGCTTGCGTGTTATCACCGACCATATCCGCTCCTCCGTCATGATGATCTGCGATGGTGTCCTGCCCAGCAACGAGGGCCGTGGCTATGTGCTGCGCCGCCTGCTGCGCCGGGCTGCCCGGCACGGCAAGCTGCTGGGCGTGGACCATCCCTTCCTGCACGAGGTGGTGGATACCGTCGTCCACGAAAATGAGTGCGCCTATCCCGACCTGCGGGAGAAGCAGGCCTATATCACCAAAGTCATCCTCACTGAGGAGGAGAACTTTGCCAAGACCATCGACGGCGGCATGAAGATCTATAACGAGCTGCTGGCCGCCCACAAGGAAAAAGGGGAGAAGGTCTTCTCCGGCGAAGACGCCTTCCGGCTGTATGATACCTATGGTTTCCCCATCGACCTGACTATGGAGATGGTGGAAGAAGAGGGCATGACGGTGGATCGGGCCGGCTTCGACCAGATGATGGAAGAGCAGCGTGTGCGCGCCCGGAAGGCCCGGGAGGCTCTGGGCGACCTGGGCTGGGCTGGTATCGAGTTTGGCTCCGATATGCCCGCCACCGAGTTCGTCGGATACGACCGTAGCGAGGCTGAGGGTAAGATCCTAGCCATCGTGGCGGAAGATGAGCTGCGGGATGAGGTTGCCTCCGGCGCGGAGGCGATCCTGGTGCTGGACCAGACGCCCTTCTACGCAGAGATGGGCGGCCAGGTAGCTGACCAGGGCACCATCACTGCCGGCAATGCCGTCTTCCAGGTGAGCAATGTCCAGAAGAACAAGGGCGGCAAATTCATGCATTACGGCAAGGTGGTTTCCGGATCCTTCCAGGTGGGGCAGACCGTCACCGCCTCTATCGATGTAGAACGGCGCAAGGCCATCATGCGCGCCCACAGTGCCACCCATTTGCTGGATGCGGCGCTGAAGAAGGTGCTGGGCGATCATGTGCATCAGGCAGGCTCTCTGGTGGAACCGGACCGGCTGCGCTTTGACTTCACCCATTTCGAGGCCATCACGCCCCAGCAGCTGGCGGAGATCGACCGTCTGGTCAACGACGCTATTCTGGAGGGCTATCCGGTGGAGACTGAGGTCCTGCCCATTGAGGAGGCCAAGAAGAAGGGCGCCGTGGCCCTGTTCGGCGAAAAGTACGGCGACACCGTCCGCGTGGTGGAGATGGGCGACTTCTCCATGGAATTCTGCGGCGGCACCCATCTGGACAATACCGCCAAGGCGGGCACCTTCCGCATCAAGTCCGAAGGCTCCGTCGCCTCCGGCGTCCGCCGGATGGAGGCCACGGTGGGCCATGCCACCCTGGACACCATGAACCGCAATCAGGAGTTGCTGTTCCAGGCGGCTCAGATCCTGAAGACCACCCCCGGCGAGCTGGCCTCCAAGGCCGAACAGCAGGTGGCGGAGCTAAAATCCGCGCGCCAGGCCCTGGAGAAGTTCAAGGCCGAGGCCTCCCTGGGCGAGGCCCGTCAGTTCCTGATGGCCGCCAAGGACGTGAGCGGCATGAAGGTGCTGACCGCCCACCGGGACGGCATGGATGCCAATGCCCTGCGCCAGATGGGCGATTTTCTGCGGGATAAGGCCCCCAATGTGGTGGCAGTGCTCTCCTCCGTCAACGACGGGAAGATCACCTTCCTGGCCGTGTGCGGCAAAGAGGCGGTGGCCGCTGGCATCAAGGCCGGTGATCTGGTCAAGCACGTGTGCGCCATCTGCGGCGGCAAGGGCGGCGGTAAGCCCGACAGCGCCATGGGCGGCGGCAGCGATCTGCTGAAGCTGGATGACGCCCTGGCCTCCGTGGACGATTTCGTGGCAGGAAAGCTGGGCTGATCCGTGACCCGGGAAGATCTGGCCCGTTTCCGGTCCTTTGAGATCGATTTTGACGCCATCGGCCTGGCCCAGGGTCCGCTGCCGGAGTATTTCTGCACGCCCCTGGATGCCGAGCCGGCAGGGGAGCTGGGCTGTGACGGGATCCACTTTATCCTGCTGCCCGGCGACGAGCGGGTCTTCTGCGTAGACCCGGCCATGGGGGAGGAGGGGAGCTATGTACTCCCCGTAGCAGCGGATTTCCGGGAGTTTGTTTCCTTTATCCTCTACTGCCGGGACGCCAATCCCCTCTCCCAGATCCATGTGCTGGATGAGCCGGCTTTCTCCCGCCTGCTGCAAGAGGACGCAGAGTCCCTGGAAGAACTGCCGGATTTTTCCGCTCGGAAAAACCAGGCTTTGGAGACACTGGCAGAGGCCTTTAATCTCCGGGCCAAGGCCCCGTTTCAAAAGGTCCGGGCCTTGCAATCCGCCTTTGATCCGGCGGAGCTGCACTTTCCCGATGAATATTACGATGTTTTGGGGCTGGACAAGCCGGAGTGTATCGAGGCCCAGCCCGACGGAGAGCCGGCCGGTCAGAACGACTGCGCCTTTGACCCTGTGATCGTTCGGTTTGAAAAGGAGTGAGGGAAATGCCGCCCCGGGACCCCTGCATCCTTTTAAGTTATGGAAACACAAAACTCCGGGACCAGTATCCCAGCCAGGAGTCCTTGTACCAGACCCTGGCAGGGCTGGACTACCGGTATGATCCGGTGTATAATCAATTTATCTGAATCTTTCCATGAAGGAGGCTTGCACCATGTCTGATTGCCTGTTCTGCAAAATCGCGGCGGGGGAGATCCCGTCCAACAAGCTCTATGA
>JAHHSB010000037.1 GCA_020025415.1 Oscillibacter sp.
CTGCCGCTGCTCCACGGCCTTGCCCTGCTCGAGGAGGATGGGGCGCAGCCCTGCCAGGGCCAGGATCAGGGCGCAGAACAGGCCTGCCGGCCCGGCACCCACCACCACCGGCGGCTGAGCCTGTCCCGGAAGGGGACGGGGCGGCGTATATCGCTCCGGCGGGGTATAGCGGGAGATCCGCCCGCCCCGGGCTCGGCGCAGCACGCCGGACTCGCCTTTGACCTGAACAGCTACGGTGTAGACCAGCCGGACCTCATCCCGGGCATCCACACTGCGCCGCAAGACGGTAAGGGACTGGAGATCGCCTCGCTGGATCTTCAGCAGCCGGCAGGCCTCAGCCTCCAAAACTGCCCGAGAGCTGCCGGGCAGGAGCTTGATGGTTTCAATTTTGATCAAAAATTTTCCCGTCCTTTTCATCTTCGTTTAAGTTAAGCATACTATACTTCAGATAAAGGTGCAAGAAAGACCTTGCCTTTCCCGCGCTTCCCCCAGCCGGGAGCAGCCCGCCGGGAAAAGTTCAGAGATCATGTAAAGTTTTTTCACACTTTTGACACAAACGCCCGTTATAGTAAGCTTCAGTAAACGGCGGGCGGCAAGCTACATAGGAGGAATCAGAGTTATGTATAACGATGAGAAGAATTTATATCACTATACGTACCGGAAGGACGGAAGCGAGACTGCCGACAGCCATGAACCGTACAACAGCCATCCGGGTGTCGACGAGCAGCTGAATAACTATCAAACCGCCTCTTCTCACAAGGGGCCGGTAGTGGAGATGAAGTCTGTGAAAAAAAGCAACCGCACGGCGGTGAAGATCGCGGCTATGGCCCTGTGCTGCGCGCTGCTTGGCGGCGTGGTGGGCGGCGGTGCCGTCTGGGCCATGAGCGGCTCGGAGGGGAGCAGCATCAACCTCAGCAACCGGACTGCAACCCAGGTCTCCATCAAAGAGGTGGACGGCAAGACGGAAATGACCGACGCGGAGATCTACGCTGCCAACGTCAACAGCGTGGTATCCATCAACTGCTCGGCCACCACCAATGTCTTTGGACAGCAGGTCCAGACCGCTTCCAGCGGTTCCGGCTTTGTCCTGACCTCCGACGGCTATATCGTCACCAATTACCACGTGATCGACGGAGCCAGCTCCATTCAGGTGACGATGTATAACGGCGATGAATACACTGCCGCCCTGGTGGGCGGGGATGAGGACTATGACATCGCGGTGCTGAAGGTGAAGGCCGCCGATCTCCAGGCCGTGACCCTGGGGGACAGCGACACCATGAATGTGGGCGACCATGTGCTGGCTATCGGCAATCCCCTGGGTGAGCTGACCTTCTCCATGTCCGGCGGCATGGTCTCTTGTGTGAACCGTGCCATCAACGTGGACGGCACCCCATTCAACATGATCCAGACCGATGCGTCCATCAATCCCGGCAACTCCGGCGGCCCGCTGTTCAACAGCTACGGTGAGGTGGTGGGCATCGTGTCCGCCAAGTACTCCAGCTATTCTCACGAGTCGGTGGAGGGCCTGGGCTTTGCAATTCCCATCAACGATGTCTCCGCCATGATCCAGGACATCATGACCAACGGCTATGTGACCAACAAAGCCTATCTGGGCATCTTCGGCGGCTCCATGACCGAGCAGATGGCGGCTCAGTACCGTTATGACATCACGGAAGGCGTGTTCATCTACTCTGTGGAAGAAGGCAGCGCCGCCGAGAAGGCGGGACTGCAGATGGGCGACGTGATTACCAAGGTGGACGATCATGAAATTACCACCATGGAGGATCTGACCGCCATGAAAAAGCAGTATTCCGCCGGCGACGCCGTTACCCTGACGGTCTACCGGGGCGGAGAGACCATTCGGCTGGAGCTGACTTGGGGCACAGCTCCGGCCCGGGATGAGACTAAGCAGACCAGCAGCGCCCAGGATCAGACTCAGCCCGGAGACTATGACCCCTACGACCTGTTTGACTACTTCTTCGGCGGCGGCCAGCGCAGCCAGGGGCAGGCGGGCTGACGGAAGAGCAGCGTCTACTTCTGCGGTATCGAAGGCGGGACTGCGGCAAAAGCCGTGGTAAGGCGACACCCGACTGATGCGACAGATCCGCAGGGTTGATAAATAGAAAGAGAAAAGGACCGTGCCGCGGAAACCACCGCGGCACGGTTTTCTTTTTGCGCCCCGGAGCCGGCCCGCCTTCCGAAAGGGGAAACCCTCTGCCGCTCTTGCACTTTTTGGAAGGGAATGATAGAATATATAATTACAGAATTTTATACATCAAAGGAGAGCTCCTTTTATGAAGTTAGGTATTGTGGGTTTGCCCAACGTGGGCAAATCGACCCTGTTCAACGCCATCACCAACGCCGGCGCCGAGAGCGCCAACTATCCCTTCTGTACCATCGAGCCCAACGTGGGCGTGGTGGCTGTGCCGGATGAGCGGCTGGACAAGCTGGCGGAAATGTATCAGCCGGATAAAAAGACCCCGGCGGTGATCGAGTTTGTGGATATCGCCGGGCTGGTGAAGGGCGCGTCTAACGGCGAGGGCCTGGGCAACAAGTTCCTGGCCAACATCCGGGAGACGGATGCCATCATCCATGTGGTGCGCTGCTTTGAAGATGAAAACGTCATCCATGTGGAGGGCAGCACCGATCCTGGCCGGGACATTGAGATCATCAATATGGAGCTGGTCATGGCGGATCTGGAAATGGTGACCCGCCGGGTGGACAAGGCCACCAAGGCCCTGAAGGGGGACAAGAAGTTCGCCCATGAGGTGGAGCTGTTCACTGCGCTGCGCAAGCATTTGGATGAGGGGAAGCTGGCCCGGACCTTCGAGTGCGACGATGACGACAAGGCGCTGCTGCGCACCGCTGAGCTGTTGACGCTCAAACCCGTGATCTACGCGGCCAATACCGATGAGGTCGGCTTTACCAATCTGGAGGGCAATCCCTATTACCAGCAGGTGTGCGCCATCGCTGCGGCGGAGGGCAGTCAGGTACTGCCCATCTGCGCCAAAATGGAGCAGGACATCGCCGAGCTGGACGGTGAGGAAAAGCTGATGTTCCTGGAGGAGCTGGGCGTGGAGGAGTCCGGCCTGGACCGGCTGATCAAGTGCTCCTATGCGCTGCTGGGCCTGATCTCCTTCCTGACTTACGGCAAGGATGAGTGCCGGGCCTGGACCATCAAGAAGGGGACCAAGGCGCCCCAGGCCGCGGGCAAGATCCACTCGGATATCGAGCGGGGCTTCATCCGGGCGGAGGTCATTGCCTATGAGGATATGATCTGCTGCGGCGGCGTGACCCAGGCCAAGGAGAAGGGCCTGCTGCGCAGCGAGGGGAAGGAGTATGTGGTGCAGGACGGAGATATGATCTATTTCCGCTTCAACGTGTAAGAAGATCAAGCGGTCCGGACGAATGGGGCGGACCGAGCAGGAAAGGCCGGCAGGGGTTCTGCCGGCCTTTTTTTCATGGGGCGCAGAAAAGAAAACAACTCTGTCCTAAAACACGGGGCAGGAATCATAAAACTGTAACTGAATTGTTGTTGCTTACGCTTTGCGGGTGTATTAGCATGATTCACACAGTTATACAGTTATAAGGATCCATCTGCAAACCGATGGAAGAAAAGGAGAAGAGCATGGCGGAAGTGAAAGAACCGATTGCGCAGGAACCCGAGATGATGCAGCCCTCCCAGGCGGAGGAGCTGGAGCAGGCAGAGGTTTTGGACCCGGCCGGCAAACGCAAGGGCAAGCGCCCGCCCATGAGCAAGAAGGAAAAGAAAAAGTGGATCCGCCGGGGCATTGCTCTGGTGGTGGTGATTGCCATTGGACTGGGACTTGTCAAAATCTTCAGCGGCAAGGGCGGCGGCGAGACCCAGGTGATTACCGACGAGGTGTGCTATGGTTCCATCACCTCCACGGTGGAGGGCAGCGGTCTGACAAAGGCAAAGAGCAGCGAGGCAATCACCATCACAACGCCGGGCACGGTGCAGGAGGTTTTCGTCACCGAGGGGCAGGAAGTCACAGCGGGGACTCCGCTGTTCACGGTGGACAGCCCCACGGCGCAGACCAACGTGCAGAAGGCGCGCAGTACGGTGGAGGGCTATGAAAAGCAGCTCTCTACCCTGCAGAAGGACCTGGCCGGCCTGAATCTGTCGGCTCCCTATGGCGGCAAGCTTATGGAAGTGACCGAGCTTCATCCGGGAGATCCCATTGCCAAGGGTACGGTGGTGGCCACGCTGGCAGATGACACCAAGATGCGCCTGGAGCAGTATTACAGCTATGCCTATGCCGGAGATCTGAAGGCTGGGCAGAGCGTGCAGGTTTCCATCCCGGCCCTGATGACCACCCTGACCGGCACGGTGGAAACAGTACATATGGTCAGCCGGATCACGCCGGAGGGCTCTAAGCTGTTTTCTGCGGAGATCGTGGTGAAAAATGACGGCGTGCTGGCCGCGGACATGACGGCCTCCGCCTCGGTGACGGTCAACGGTGAGACCGTCTATCCCTATGAGGCCGGCAAGCTGGAGTACTACCGCACCGGCAAGCTGGAATCCACTGTCGACGGTACGGTCATCTCCAGCAAATTGGTGAATTATTTGCAGGTGTCCTCCGGCCAGGTGCTGGTGAACATCGACGGCGAAAACAGCGAAAGCGAGCTGTTCTCCATCCAGCAGAGCCTGGACAGTGCCCGGGAGGAACTGGAGAAGGCTGAGAAGAACCTGGCCAACTGCAGCGCCGTGGCACCCATCGATGGGAAAGTGATCGGCCTTACTGCTGTGGCGGGGGAGGAGGTCAATACCCAGTCCCCGCTGGTCACCATCTCCGATACCAAATCCGTGATCATCAACGCCACGGTGGATGAGCGGAACGTCAGCTATGTCAAGCCCGGGACTATGGTGGAGCTGGATCAGTGGGATACCATGGCTACCGGTATCGTGGAAAGCGTGAGCCTTTCCAGCACGGTGACCAATGGCGTGGCCAATTATCCCATGGTGATTTCTGTGGACAATGCCGAGGGCACCATCCAGGTCAACAGCAACATCAACTATAAGCTTATCGCCAGTCAGAACGACAACTGCCTGGTACTGCCGCTTCAGGCGGTGCGCACCGTATCGCTGGAGGATGGCTCCTCGGCCACGGTGGTGTACGTGCAGGGAGACCGGCCGGAGAACGCTTTGGAAAACGTGGTGATCGACGAGGAGATTCCCCAGGGCTTCTGGCCTGTTTCGGTGGAGATCGGCATTTCTGATACCTACAATGTTGAGATCAAGTCCGGCGTGGAAGAGGGCACGGTGGTCTTTACCCAGATCCAGTCCACGTCCGCCTGGGGTTAATGCCATGGCGAAACTGATACAACTGCGGGACGTCTATAAGATCTATGGCGAAGGGCTGGAGAGTGAGGTCCGGGCCCTGGACGGCGTCTCCCTGGAGGTCACCGAAGGGGAGTTTGTGGCGGTGGTGGGCCAGTCGGGCTCCGGCAAGTCTACCATGATGAACGTACTGGGCTGTCTGGACATTCCCACCCGGGGCACCTATCTTCTGGACGGGACCGATGTGCGGGAGCTGACAGACAAGGAGCTGTCCCATATCCGCAACAAGAAGATCGGCTTTATCTTTCAGCAGTATAACCTGATCCAGAGCCTGACGGTCGTGGAGAACGTGGAGCTGCCCCTGATCTATCAGGGCACCGGCCCCGAGCAGCGCCGGGAATTGGCGATGCAGGCACTGGAACGGGTGGGCCTGGCCGGGCGGAGCAAGCACAAGCCCACCCAGATGTCCGGCGGCCAGCAGCAGCGGGTGGCCATCGCCCGGGCCATTGCCACCAAGCCGCCCATCATCATGGCTGATGAGCCCACCGGCGCTCTGGATTCTCACACGGGCCGGGAGGTGCTGGAATTCCTCCAAAAGCTTAACCGGGAGGGCAGCACCGTGATCCTCATTACCCATGACAACGGTATTGCTGCCACCGCTCGGCGCATTGTCCGCCTGGCGGACGGCAAGATTGTGGAAGACCATGCCCAGGAGGTGGATTGGCTGTGAATATTCGACAGGCCGTCAAAATGGCATGGAAGTCTATCTGGGGCAAGAAGGGCCGGTCCGCCTTGACCATTCTGGGCATTTTCATCGGCATCGCTGCGGTGATGACCATCGTCTCGGTGATGGAAGGCATGAAGCAGAAAACCATCGCCCAGTATGAGGCCATGGGCAGCAACCGGATCACCGTCACCATCAGCAGCTGGCTGTATGACGAGGAGGGCAACGATATTTCCAAGGACTATTTCCCGGAGCTTTACGATTACTGCAACAGCATCAAAGAGTATGTGGTGGGCATCACGCCTACCGGCTGGAGCAATGCCACCGTCACTTACGGGACCAAGTCCACCGCCACCATGCAGCCGACCTGGGATGAAGCCACCGGCACCATGACCGGCGAGATTCCGCCCAGCTGCTACTACGGCAGTGACCAGTATTCCGTGTGCAACAATCTGACGATTGCCAAAGGCCGCGATCTGTCGGTGCTGGATATTGAAAAGTACAACCAGGTCTGCGTCATGGGCGCCCAGGCTGCCAAGACCTTTTTCGGCACGGCGGACCCGGTGGGCAAAGCGGTGCAGGTCAACGGAAACAACTTCCAGGTGGTGGGGGTCTACGCGCCCCGGATGTCAGATAAGGATGCCGCTGCGGTTGGATCGCCGGATAACCTGATCGTCTTTCCGTACACCACCCGCCGGGTACTGGGGGACCAGAAATCCCAGGAATTCCTGGTCAAGGCCCGCAGTCCCGAGGCTATGACCGAGGCCATCAGCCGGATCGGCGGATTTTTGAAGGGGCAGATCGACCCCAGCACCGGCGGCTACGGCGTCTATCCCCAGGATGAATGGCAGCAGTACCAGAATGAGACGCTGAGTCTGATCGGCGGCGTGCTGGGCGGCATCGCTGCCATCTCCCTGGTGGTGGGCGGTATCGGCATTATGAACATCATGCTGGTGACCGTGACGGAGCGGACCCGGGAGATCGGCATCCGCCGGGCCATCGGCGCCCAGCGCAGCAGTATCGTGGCCCAGTTTTTGATTGAGGCGGCGATGCTCTGCGGCATCGGCGGTATCGTGGGCATCATCTTCGGCGCCCTGGGCAGTATCGTGCTCAGTACCCTATTGATGAAGCTGACGATTTTCCCGCCGCTGAATGTGACCCTGGGGGCCTTCGGCTTGTCCGTGGCCCTGGGCCTGATTTTCGGCAGCTATCCGGCTGCCAAGGCATCGAAGCTGCAGCCCGTGGAAGCCCTGCGGGCGGAATGAGAGGTTGAGAGCATGAAGAAGAAAAGAAGAATCCCGGCTTTGCTGCTGGCCGTTTGCATGAGCCTGTCCCTGCTGACCGGCCCGGCTGGCGCAGCGTCGAGGGGGACGGTGAGTGCCTTCCAGGATGTCTCGGACAGTCAGACCGCGGTGGCCATTGAATCTTTGCGCCTGCTGGGTGTGCTGGATGGCTATGGCGACGGGACCTTCCGTCCGGGCAACTCCCTGACCCGGGCCCAGTTCTGCAAGATGGCGGTCTACGCCATGAACCTGGGAAATGAGCTGGGCAAGTATCAAGCAGTGACCATTTATCCGGATGTCAAGCCCTCTCACTGGGCTTCGGCCTATATCAATCTAGCCTCCAAGGGGAAGACTATCATTGCCGGCTATGCCGACGGCTATTTCCGCCCGGATCAGAAGGTGACCTTTGCCCAGGCAGTTACCATCTTGATGCGGATGCTCGGTTACGCCGACGCGGATGTGGGCGCCATTTGGCCCCAGGGCCACCTGGCCGAGGCCAAGAGCATCGGCCTGACGGAGGGACTGAACCTTTCGGCATCCTCCAACCTGACCAGGTCGGATGCGGCAAAGCTTTTTGCCAATCTCCTGGCCATGGATACCAAGGAAGGCGGCGCCTATGCGGCCAGCATCTGTGCCAGCACGGTGCCCAACGTGGTGCTGGTCTCCTGCAGTGCTACCGCGCCCGATGGGACTACCGGTGCCATGCAGACCTCCGACGGCACGGTGTATAAGATGACCAATAAGAGCAGCAGCGGCCTGCTCAACGGCCGGCGGGGCACGCTGCTGCTGGACAAGAACGGCCAGGTGCTGACTTTCGTGCCGGTGGCGGGCGGCAGATCCGAGACGATCGTCGTTGCCACGGCCAAGGCGGACGCCCTGACGGATAACAACGGCAGAAAGTACATGGTGGGCTCCGGCGCCACGGTCTACTTCAACGGCGAGACCACCACTTACGGCACCGTTTATGGGGCGATCCCCGCGGGCTCTACGGTGACGCTGTACTTCAACAGTGCCGGCACGGTGGAATACCTGTTCGTGGGCTCTGGCTCCACTTCCTCGGCTGCGGTGATCGTGTATAAGAACGGCTCTACGGCGGGCTTTGAGGAACTGGCCGGCGGCAATAATTACACCATCTATAAAAACGGCCTGCCTGCCAGCGCCAATGACCTGTATAAGTACGATGTGGCCACCTATGACGGACGGACCAACTCCATTCGGGTGTGCGACACCAAGCTGGTGGGCGTTTATGAAAACTGCTCGCCCAACCCGTCCGTACCCACCAAGATCACCCTGATGGGCCACGAGTTCAACGTGCTGCCCTCTGCGGCAGAGACCCTGTCCAAGTTCAAGATCGGCGGCCGGATGACGCTGCTGCTGACGGAGGACAATCAGGTAGCCGGCGCAGTGGAAGCCAGCGGCACCACTGCCATCGGCAACGCCGTGGGCGTGGTGACGGAGCTGTCTGCCGACTCGGCCAAGGTGCAGCTGCTGTGCGGCCTGACCGTCTCCGGTGATCCCGACCTGACGTCGAACAAGGTGAACGCCATGGCCGGACAGCTGGTCCGGGTGTCCTCTCCCAGCGCCGGCAAACTGAGCCTCACCCTGCTGACGGGCGGATCTTCTCAGCCCCTGAATGTCAGTGACCGCAAGCTGGGCGGCGTGGCCCTGGCGGACAATGTGGTGATCTATGAAAAGGTGGGCGGCAACGGCGCCCTAAGCAGCATCAGCCTGGCGGATATCCGGGATAACATCGTGGCAGCCTCCGAGATCTCCTATGTGGGGAAGGACTGGGCCGGCCGGGTGAATATCCTGGTGCTGGAGGATGTCACGGGCAACTGCTACACCTACGGCAAGCCTGCCACGTCCTCCGACGGGGAATCCGGCAGACTGCTGAGCGTGGAGTATGGTAACGGCCTGGTGGCCGGGCCCATCAGCTGCAACCTGGGCTACACCGGGAAGTATATTGGTATTGCCCTTTCTGGGGATAAGCAGAAGGTGACCCGGCTGGTCAACCTGGAAAAGGTGGGCAGTGTGAGCAACTCCGCCTGGAGCAGCAATACGCTGGTGACTGTCAACGGCCGCAGCTACACAGTGGCGGAGAATGCGGTGTGCTACAACCCTGCCTCCAATGCCTGGATGAATGTGACGGCGGCCAGATCCTATTCCGGTACCACAACGCTGTACGCGGACGGCCACGGTGTGGTTCGTGTGGTGGAAGTGGGATAAAGAAATCCAATGAAAAAGAGCGCGGAGCGGAAGGCTCCGCGCTCTTTTGCTGAGCTGTCTGCGGGAAAAAAGTTGGCAACCGGGCAAAAATCTGGTATACTACTTTTATTCTGTTTAATGCGGAAGGGAGGAAGCAGCCATGGAATTTCGGCTGCTGGCAGTGGGCGATGTGGTGGCGGAGCAGGGGCTTGCCTTTTTGGAGCGGCATCTGCGCTCACTGAAAAAGCTCCGGCAGATCGACTTTACAGTGGTCAACGGGGAAAACGCGGCGGGCGTGGGCCTGACGCCGGCCCAGGCGGAGCGAATCTATGATGCCGG
>JAHHSB010000038.1 GCA_020025415.1 Oscillibacter sp.
TTCCACTTCTTTCGGTTTAATAGACAATTCCACAGGTTCAGGGCAGGGGCGCTGCCCGCTTTTTCTGTCGGCGAAACGGGGCCGGGCAGACCAGCGGGGCGTCTTTCTTTGGTATGTCCATATGTCCGCGTCTATTTCATCGTGTCCGTTTGCAGCCTGGGGAGAGAATACATCACCAAGAATAAAAAAGGAGTATTATATGGCAGAAAAACTGAAAATCATCCCCCTGGGCGGTCTGGATGAAATTGGGAAGAACATGACCGTCTATGAGTACGGCGGGGAGATCGTGGTCGTGGACTGTGGCATGGCCTTTCCCGAGGATGATATGTACGGCATCGACCTGGTCATCCCCGACGTATCCTACCTGATCAAAAACCGCAGCCGCATCCGGGGCCTGTTCATCACCCACGGCCATGAAGACCACATCGGGGCCATCCCCTATGTGCTCAAGCAGGTGAACATGCCCATTTACTGCACCCGCCTGACCGCCGGCCTCATTCGGCTCAAGCTGGAAGAGCACGGCCTTTTGAAGAACACCAAGCTCATCACCGTGGAGGCCGGGGAGACCGTCCGGGCGGGGAAATTCAATGTGGAATTCATCCACGTCAACCACTCCATCGCCGACTCGGTGGCCTTCGCCATCCACACCAAGATGGGCACGGTGGTCCACACCGGCGACTTCAAGATCGACTCCACCCCCATTGACGGGGACGTGATCGACCTCGCCCGCTTCGGCGAACTGGGCAAGGAGGGGGTGCTGGCCCTGCTGGCGGACTCCACCAACGTGGAGCGGCCGGGTTTCACCATGTCCGAAAGCCTGGTAGGCAAGACGTTTATGCGCCAGTTCCAGGGCTGTGAGGAGCGGATCATCGTCACCACCTTCGCCTCCAACGTCCACCGGATCCAACAGGTGATCGACGCGGCCGCCGCCAACGGGCGGAAGGTGGCCGTCACCGGTCGGTCCATGGAAAACATGATGAAGGTCTCCACAGATCTGGGCTATATGAAGGTGCCCAAAAACGTGCTGACGGACGTCAACAAGATCAAGGGCCTGCCCAAAAACAAGCAGGTCATCGTCACCACCGGCTCCCAAGGCGAGGAAATGAGCGCTCTGTACCGCATGGCCTTCTCCACCCACAAGCAGATCGAGGTGGGCCCCGGGGACAAGGTCATCATCTCCGCCTCCGCCATCCCCGGCAACGAGGTGACTATCAGCCGGGTGATCAACGAGCTGTTCCGCAAGGGTGTGAGCGTAGTCTATGACCGGGCGGATATGCTTCATGTCTCCGGCCATGCCTGTCAGGAAGAGCTGAAGATCATTCACGCTCTGACCAAGCCCCGCTTCTTCATCCCCCTCCACGGCGAGCAGCGGATGCTTCAGATCCACGCCCAGCTGGCCCAGCAGATGGGCATGCAGCGCAACAACATCGCCATTGCCGAAAACGGCAATGTCATTGAGATCACCGGCCGGACCATGAAGATCAACGGCTCTGTGCCCTCCGGCGAGCTGTATGTGGACGGCTCCGGCGTGGGTGATGTGGGTGCCGTGGTCATGCGGGACCGCAGACGTCTGGCCCAGGACGGCATGGTAGTCGTGGTGCTGCCGGTCTCTTCCCAGAACGGCCAGCTGATTGCGCCGCCGGAGATCATCACCCGGGGCTTCATCTACGTCAAAGAGTCCGAGGACCTGATGCGGGAGCTGCAGACCGTGGCCTCCAACGCCGCCGACGGCGTCTCTCGCAAGCGCAGCCGGGACGATGGGGAGCTTCGCGGCGCGGTGAAATCCGCTGTGAGCAACTATCTGTTCAAGAGTACCAAGCGCAACCCCATGGTCATCCCCGTGGTGACCCGGCTGTAATGCGCCGCTTCCCGACAAAACCATATAAAAAGGACGCCCAGTCGGGCGTCCTTTTTTGCGGTGCAAAAGCATAAAAAATCGGCCATGTACCGCTTCAGGGGCACGGTCATAAAATTTCAGCGCGTGGGCCGGGAACGGCCCACGCGCGCGTCAAACTTCATGTGCAGCAGCCTTTGCCTGTTTTCGTGGTGCGCCCCGAGCGCATGAAGTCATATGCTCATTCCTTGGGATCGGGGGTCTCAAACACGGCCTTGGCGCTGGCCGCCAGACCCGCCAGAGCCTGCAGCTCACTGGGGATGATGATCTTGGTGGCCTTGCCGTCGGCCACCTTCTGCATGGTCTCCAGGGCTTTGAGCTTCACCACCTGGTCGTTGGGCGCGGCCTCATTGAGCAGCCGCAGCGAGTCGGCCAGGGCCTTCTGCACCTTCATAATGGCCTCCGCCTCGCCCTCGGCCTTCATGATCACCGCCTGACGGGCGGCGTCGGCCTTCAAAATGGCGGACTGCTTCTCGCCCTCGGCCACCAGGATCTGGGACTGCTTCTGGCCCTCAGCCTGCAAGATGGCCTCCCGGCGCTCCCGCTCGGCCCGCATCTGCTTTTCCATGGACTCCTGGATGTCCCGGGGCGGCATGATGTTTTTCAGCTCCACCCGGTTGACCTTGATGCCCCAGGGGTCGGTGGCCTCGTCCAGAATGGCCCGCATCTGGGTGTTGATATGGTCCCGGCTGGTCAGGGACTGGTCCAGCTCCAGATCGCCGATGATATTGCGCAGCGTGGTGGCAGTCAGGTTCTCGATGGCGCTCAGGGGCATCTCCACGCCGTAGGTGTAAAGCTTGGGATCGGTGATCTGGAAATAGATCACTGTGTCGATCTGCATGGTAACGTTGTCCTTGGTAATCACCGGCTGGGGATCGAAATCCACCACCTGCTCTTTCAAAGACACCTTCTTCACCACCCGCATGATGAAGGGCACTTTAAAGTGGAGGCCCACGTTCCAGACGGTGTAGAACGCGCCCAGGCGCTCCACCACATAGGCCTTGGACTGCTGGACAATATGGATATTGCCGCTCAGCAGAGCCACGATCAGGATCACGCGAATGGAAACAACCACAATGGTCACGGGGTTCATACGATCACTCCTTCCAATTTCTCACACGGCTCCACCAGGAGCTTAACGCCTTCGATAGACAGCACCCGCACCCGCTCGCCGGCGGGGATGATCCCATTGTCAGCACTGCGGGCAGTCCAGGTTTTTCCGTCTACATATACCGCGCCGGCGGCATGGATGTTGTCAATGGTCTCGGTCACCTGGCCGATCTCTCCCAGCACCCGGTCAGCATTGGTGGGTTCGGCCTTCTTTTGGACGGCCTTCCGCACCAGAGGACGGGTCAGCGCCAGGGCCAGAGCAGACACCACGGCAAACACCAGCACCTGTATGTTGACGCTTGCTTCCGCCAAGGCGGCGAACAGCGCTGCGGCGGCGCCCACCACGAACCAGATGGAGACCAGCCCTGCGGTCAACGCCTCCACCACACCAAACACCACAATGGCGCCCAGCCATACCCAAGTCATCTCCATCCGCTCCTTTCTTCTCCTGGCCCCGGCGTTTCCGCAGGGGAAAATCGCTGTCACCGGGGCAAATTCTTGGTTTTGGTAAGATTATATCAGTTTTCTTTCCCTGATACCAGAGTCTTTTTCTTCCAGCCCTGCCAGCGGCAGGATCTGTTTGCCTTTTTGCACAAACAAGTCCCGGCTTGCCCCGTGAGAATTTCCTATTTCACCCCTTGTATTTTATCCCGCTCCTACTATTATAAAAGGTTGGAAAAAAGAGGAGGATTTTTTGATATGACCCAAGATTTGACTCACGGCCGCCCCATGTCGCTGCTGCTGCGCTTTGGCGTGCCTATTTTATTCGGGCTGCTGTTCCAGCAGCTCTACAATGTGGTGGACACCGCCATCGTGGGAAAGTTCCTGGGCGGGGCCGCCCTGGCCGCGGTGGGCTCCACCGGCTCCATCAACTTCCTGGTGGTGGGCGGCTGCATCGGCCTGTGCAGCGGCTTTGCCATTCCCGTGGCTCACTGCTTCGGCTCCGGCGAGGAGAGCGAGCTGCGCAAGTATGTGACCAGCGGACTGTGGTGCTGCCTGTTTTTCAGTTTAGTAATCACCGCCGCCACGCTGATCTTTGGCCGGGACATCCTGATTCTTATGCGCACCCCTGCCGACATCTACGAAAACGCCTGGATCTACATCGCCACCATCTTTGTCGGCATCCCGGGCTACATTCTCTACAACATGACCGCCGGCATCCTCCGCTCCCTGGGGGACAGCCGCACCCCGGTAATCTGGCTGGTGATCGCGTCGGTGAGCAACATCGTGCTGGACTTGGTGTTCATCCTGAACTTCAGCCTGGGGGTGTTCGGCGCGGCCTTCGCCACCATCCTCAGCCAGTTCCTGGCGGGCTTCGGCTGCCTTGCACGGGTCTGCCGGGGTTTTCCGGTGCTGCGGATGGAAAAAGAGGACTGGGTCTGGTCCTGGGCCCGGATCGGCCGACTGATGATGCTGGGCCTGCCCATGGGACTGCAGTACTCCATTACCGCCATCGGCAGCGTGATGCTCCAGAGCGCGGTGAACGTGCTGGGCACCACCTATGTCACGGCCACTACCGCCGCCAGCAAGGTCTCGCTGTTTCTGGCCTGCCCCTTTGACGCCATGGGCTCCACCATGGTCACCTACTGCGGGCAGAACGCCGGCGCCCGGGAATGGGACCGGCTCCGCCAGGGGGTGCGCTCCTGCACGCTGCTGGGCCTGATCTATGCTCTTATTGCCCTGGGCGGCGTCTATGCAGGGGGGCGGCAGCTGGTGATGCTCTTCCTGGATGAGGCCAGCGCCCCCCTGGCACCCCTTGCCCAGCACTTTTTGATGATCCTGGTGATTTTTTACTTCCCCCTGGCCCTGGTGAACATCTACCGCTTCTCCATCCAGGGCATGGGCCACTCCCCTCTGGCCACCTTTGCCGGTGTGATGGAGCTGGCGGGCCGGGCCATGGTGGCCCGGCTGGTGGGCTCTCTCGGCTATGCCGCCGCCTGCTTTGCCTCCCCCGCCGCGTGGGTGCTGGCGGATCTGTTCTTAGTCCCGGCCTACTTCTTCTGCGTACGCCGGGCCCAGCGGGCCGACAAGCCCCAGGCCGAAAGCACCCAGCACAATCTCCCCGCCGCGGCGTGACCGTCCTTTCCCGTTGCACTTTTTTCCGGGGTCTGATATACTGATGGCAATGTGTTTGAAAGAAGGAGGGCTGCGGCCATGACACTGACGGTACCGTGTCTTTTCGGGCTGGAAAGCCTGGTAGCAGATGAAATGCGGCGGCTGGGCCTGGCCAATGTCCGTGCGGAAAATGGCCGGGTCCGCTGTGACGGAACCCCCGCCGACATCGCCCGGCTGAACATCAACCTGCGCTGCGGCGCCCGGGTACTGCTGGAACTGGGCAGCTTCCCCGCCGCCACCTTTGACCAGCTTTTCGAGGGGGTCCGGGCCCTGCCCTGGGAGGATTATATTCCCCAAGGCGGGGAATTCCCGGTAAAAGGCTATACCCTCAACTCCCAGCTCCACTCCGTCCCCGCCTGCCAGGCCATCGTGAAGAAGGCCTCCGCCCGCCGCCTGGGCCAGGCCTATGGCATGGAGACCCTGCCGGAAACCGGCAGCCGCTATCAGATCCAGTTTTCCATCGTCCACGACCAGGCCATCTTGTACCTGGACACCTCCGGGGAGGGCTTGTACAAGCGGGGCTACCGGGCCCGGAACATGGGTGCCCCGCTGCGGGAAACTCTGGCTGCCGCCCTGGTGACGTTGTCCCGCTATCGGGGCAAGGACCCCTTCTGCGACCCCTTCTGCGGCTCGGGCACCATCCCCATTGAGGCGGCCCTGATTGCCAAGAACCGGGCGCCGGGCCTGGATCGGAGCTTTTCCGCCCAGAAGTGGAAGAATGTGGACAACCGGATCTGGATGGACGCCGCCGACGAGGCGCAGGACCGAGAATTCCATGGCAGGTACGACATCTGGGGCGGAGACATCGACCCCGCCGCGGTAGAGCTGGCCAAACACAACGCGGCCCTGGCGGGGGTGGATGACTGCATCCGTTTCGAGGTGGCAGACGCCGCTGCCTTCCACCGGGACAGCACCTATGGCCAGCTGGTCACCAACCCGCCCTACGGCGAGCGCCTTTTGGAGAAAAAGGAGGCCGAGGCCCTGTACCGCGCCCTGGGCCGGGCCTTGAAGGACCTGCCCCCCAAGTGGCGCGTGCTCATCCTCTCGTCCCACACGGAGTTTGAGCGCTGCTTCGGCCGGATAGCAGACAAAAAACGCAAGCTCTACAACGGCATGCTCAAATGCGATCTCTTTATGTACGGAACCTGAGCCTTCGGCACAGCTGACCGGGAAGCCCGGCAGGCCCCGGCATCAGCCAGTTCAACTTGACAGAGGGAGCTTTATGAAACATATTTTCATTATCAATGTCCACGCCGGAAAGCGCAATCAGGCCTCCCGCATTCTCACCATGGCAGAAAAGCTGCGGGTAAAGTACGGTCTGGACTGCAGCTGCATGATCACCGATCACCCCGGCGGCGCCGAGGAGCTGGCCCGGCGGGCCGCTTCCGGCAGCGAGTCCGTGCGGATCTACGCCTGCGGCGGCGACGGGACGGCCAGTGAGGTGGCCAACGGCATCGCCGGCTTTGAAAATGCCGCCATGACCTGCATCCCCACAGGCACCGGCAACGACCTGCTGCGCAATTTCGGCGCCGACGCGGAGAAATTCCAGGACGCGGAGAACCTGTGGGATGGCCCCCAGTTCCCCCTGGATTTGATTGAGTGCAACGGTCGCTACGCTCTGACCATCGCCTGCACCGGCATTGACGCCCGGGTGGCGGACGACATCCATAAATATCGGGACCATTCCCTGTTTGGTGGTAAGAGCAGCTATCTGACCTCTCTGCTGATGAACTTCCTCTTCAAAGACATCCATCAGCGCTGGACCGTCTCTCTGGACGGGCAGATGCTGCTGGGGGATTACTCCCTGATCTCCGTGTGCAACGGCCGCTATTACGGCGGCGGCTTCATGCCTGTACCGGAGGCCCGGATGAATGACGGCGTACTGGACACCATCATTGTCAGGGGCGCGAGCAAGCTCCAGTTCGCCCGCTTTGTCTCCGCCTACGCCAAGGGCGATTGGCGGCGCTTCCCCTCCCTCATCCGGGTAGTCCGCCCTCAGGAGATCCGGATCCACTCCTCCGGCGCCCCCCTGGTCACCTGCCTGGATGGGGAAAGCCTCCACGCCTCGGAGGTCACCATCCGCCTGGCAGACAAAAAGGTCAACTTCTTTGGGCCTACCGGCTGCGACTGCAACCGCACAGCCCGCTGATGTTCCCGCCCCGGGAAACTACATAAAAAAGGAATGAGGAATGCACCGTGAAAGAGACCATTCATGTCCCTGTCACCCGGCCGGATGTGGGATTCTATACTGACGTGGCCTACGCCCACCGGATGAATGCCTGGAATTATCATCTCCTTCCCCTGCATCTGCATATCATGAAGCCGGCGGCCCCCGCCTTCGCTCCGGAAGATCCTTGTCCGGTGGTGCTGTGGCTGGTGGGCGGCGGGTTCCAGGGCTGCGCCTCCATGCGTCACATCCCCAATCTGCTGCCCTATGCCGAGGCCGGTTACGCCGTGGTCAGCGCGGAATACCGGGTCTCCGGTTTTGCCCCCTACCCCGCCGCCGTGCAGGATGTGAAGACCGCCATCCGCTTTTTGCGGGTCTACCAGCGGGATCTGGGCCTGGACGCGTCCAGAATGGTGGTGATGGGTGAGTCCGCCGGGGCTGATCTGGCGGCCCTGGCCGGTTTGACCGGCGATAGGGAGGATTTTGGCACCACGGACTTTCCCGGCGTCAGCGACAAAGTCAGCGGCGTGGTGGATCTTTACGGCCCAGCAGACCTGCTCTCCATGCCCGGCGCCGCGCCGGAAGCCGGAAAGAACCCCTATGAAAACGCAGGCATCGGCCTGTTCCTGGGCGACTATCCCAGTCAATGCCCGGACCGGGCCCGGCAAGCCAGCCCCATTACCTATGTGCACCGGGATGCACCGCCCTTTTTGATCTTCCACGGCACTGCCGACCCGGTTGTCCCGGCAGAGCAAAATCTGCAGCTGTATGACGCGCTGCAGGCCGCCGGCGCGCAGGCAGATCTGTATTTGGTGGAGGGCGCCGGCCACGCCTCCCCCGAGTTTTTCCAGCCGGAGATTCAGCAGCGGATCCTTGCTTTTTTGAAGGGTCTGCTGGGCTGAGGCCATCTCTGTTCCCGCCGGAAAAACGCCCGCTGCCTCCTTTTGGAACATTTACAAAATCTTCATAACTTTTGTGAAAATTCCCCTTTACAAATCCATAGGACTGTACTATGATAGCAACGTTAGCACTCGAAGGCTATGAGTGCTAACGTTGCTGATGTTTTAAATTTTATTTTCTATAAGGAGGCACTTTCCCATGAAACTTACACCGCTTGCAGATCGTGTCATTTTGAAGATGATCGAGACGGAAGAGACCACCAAGGGCGGCATCATCCTCACCGGTTCCGCCAAAGAGAAGCCCTCTGTGGCCGAAGTCATCTCCGTGGGCCCCGGCGGCATGGTGGACGGCAAGGACGTGGTCATGACCGTGAAGCCCGGCGACAAGGTGGTCACCAGCCAGTATGCCGGCAGCAAGATCTCCCTGGAAGATGAGGAGTATCTGATTGTCCGTCAGAGCGATATCCTGGCCATCGTCGAGTAAAAGACCGAGTCATCGATCCTTTCGCCGGAAGCAAACCTTGTGCGAATCATTTTCGGCACGGCGTGTGCGCGGCGAAAATACCCTGACCCTAGCCGCCTCGGGCGGCGGCACCAGTCCGAAGACTGGTGAGGGGAAATCCAAAGAGGGGACGGAGTCCCCCCCTTTAAGAAATTTGGAGGTTTTTCAATTATGTCTAAGATGATTAAGCGCGGCGATGAAGCCCGCAAGGCACTGGAAAACGGCGTCAACTCTCTGGCCGATACCGTCAAGGTCACTCTGGGCCCCAAGGGCCGGAACGTGGTCCTGGACAAGAAGTACGGTGCTCCCCTGATCACCAACGACGGCGTGACCATCGCCAAGGAAATCGAGCTGGATGATCCCTTTGAGAACATGGGCGCCCAGCTGGTGAAGGAAGTCTCCACCAAGACCAACGATGTTGCCGGCGACGGCACCACCACCGCCACTCTGCTGGCTCAGGCCATGATTCAAGAGGGTCTGAAGAACCTGGCCGCCGGCGCCAATCCCGTGGTCGTCCGTAAGGGCATGGCCAAGGCTGTGACTGCCGCCGTGGAAGAGGTCAAGAAGCAGTCCAAGAAGGTGGACGGCACCAACGACATTGCCCGTGTCGGCGCCGTGTCCTCCGGCGACGAGGCTATCGGCGAGCTGATCGCCGACGCCATGGAGAAGGTCAGCGCCGACGGCGTGATCACCATTGAGGAATCCAAGACCGCTGAGACTTACAGCGAGGTCGTGGAAGGTATGCAGTTTGACCGGGGCTATATTACTCCCTATATGGTTACTGACACCGAGAAGATGGAGGCCGTGATCGACGACGCCTATATCCTCATCACCGATAAGAAGATCTCTGTCATTTCCGATATCCTCCCCCTGCTGGAGCAGCTGGTTCAGGCCGGCAAGAAGCTGCTGATCATCGCCGAGGACGTGGAGGGCGAGGCTCTGTCCACCCTGATCGTCAACCGTCTGCGCGGCACCCTGAGCGTAGTGTGCGTCAAGGCTCCCGGTTTCGGTGATCGCCGCAAGGAGATGCTGCAGGATATCGCCACCCTGACTGGCGGTACTGTGGTGAGTGAGGAGGTGGGCCTGGAGCTCAAGTCCGCTACCTTCGAGATGCTGGGCCGCGCCCGTCAGGTGAAGGTCACCAAGGAGAACAC
>JAHHSB010000039.1 GCA_020025415.1 Oscillibacter sp.
GGGAGTGGGCGGGGTAATGCCCAGGCCCAGGAAGCTCAAAGAGGCGGCGGAGAGTATCGCGATGGCGATACTCATGGTGGCCTGCACAATGATGGGAGCCAGGCAGTTGGGCAGGATATGCTTGACGATCATGCGGAAGTCGCTGGCACCGATGGAGCGGGCCGCCTCGATGTACTCCATCTGCTTGACGGAGAGGATCTGGGCGCGGACGATACGGGCATAGCCCGGAATGGCACCGATGCCCACGGCGATAATCAGGTTCATCAGACCGGGATCCAGAGCGGTGGCAATGGACAGGGCCAGCAGGATATTGGGAATAGCCAGCAGCACGTCCACTACGCGCATGATGAAGTTGTCCACCTTCTCGTTATAGAAACCGGCGATGCAGCCCAGGATCACGCCGATGGCGCAGGAGAAGGTAACGGAGACCAGGCCCACGGCCAGAGAGTACCGGGCGCCGTAGATCAAACGGCTGAGAATATCCCGGCCATAGTCATCGGTACCCAGCAGGAACTCCTTGCAGGGCAGCAGGAACTGCCGGTTCAGGTCCTGATCGTCCCAGCCGTAGGGGGCGATGAAGTCGGCAAAAACAGCCATGATGATCAGCAAAACCACAATGATCAGGCTGACCACGGCCATTTTGTTTTTCATAAAGCGGCCGATGACCTCTTTGGCCTGGCTCTGCTTTTTGATTACAACGGTTTCAGCCGCAACAGTGGCCTCGTCATCGAGGGACACATTGTTTTCGATGTACTCAGCCATTGACAGCAGCCTCCTTTTCTACAATGTCCTTTGCCTTGGGACGGATGTACTGAGAGCGGATGCGAGGATCCACGAATGCATAGAGAATATCGATGAGCAGGTTGACGATACAGGTGACGAAGGCGATGAACAAAACGCCGCCCTGCACCACCGGGGAGTTGTGCAGCTTGATGGAGTCCACCATCAGTTTGCCGATACCGGCGATGGAGAAGATGGTTTCGGCCATGACGGCACCGCCCATCAGACGACCGAACTGCAGGCCGGCCACGGTGATGATGGGGATTAGAGCGTTGGGCAGGGCATGGCGCAGAATGACCATGCTCTCTTTCTGGCCCTTAGCCCGGGCGGTACGGATGTAATCCTGGCGAACCACCTCCAGCATACTCGAACGGGTCATACGCATGATGGTAGCTGTGGAGTTCATGCCCAGAGAGATGACTGGCAGGATCCAGGCCAGCGGGGTGGCCAGACCGGATGTTGGCAGCCAGCCTAGGCTTACGGAGAATATTATGATCAGCATCATCGCTAGCCAGAAGTTTGGCATGGATACGCCCAACAAGGAGAACGATGTTGCAACGGTGTCGAAAATAGAATATTGTTTCGTGGCGGAGATAATGCCCAGGGCCACGCCCAGGATCAGGGAGACGAGGATGCCCGCCAGGGAGAGTTTCAGGGTGGTGGGGAAGCGGTCCAGCAGCTCGTCCAAAACGGGACGCTTGGTGGAATAAGAAGTGCCTAAATCACCATGCAGCACACCCTTCATGTAATTGATGTACTGGGTCAGGTAGGGATCATTGAGTTTTAATTCTTCACGCAGCTGTTCTTTCTGCTCGATAGTGGCGCTGTCACCCAGCAGCATATCCGCCGCGTCGCCCGGAGTCAGATAAGACATGGTGAAAATGATCAGCGACACGTCGAACAGCACCGGGATCATCATTAAAACGCGTTTGATAATAAAACGAAGCATGCGACAACTCCTTTCTCATAAAATCGCAAGGGGGTGCACCTCAGCGATCAGCTGAGGTGCACCTCTTTGCGTTTAACGCGGGAAAAGTTCTCAGTTGGCTACAGTGATGTTCTCCATTTTCAGGTAGTTCATGGCGTCAAACTCAAAGCCCTCCACCTTGTCGGAGACAGCGTAGATGGTGCTCTTGAAGGCGATGGGAATGCTCCAGCGGGCCTCCCACAAATAGTCGCAGATCTCGTTGTAGGCCGCAGCACGCTCTTCCGCGTTGTACAGGGTCTTGGCGTGGGCCAGCATGGCGTCCAGCTCGTCATTGTTGGAGTTGAGACGATCGCCGAAAGCGGAATCGTAAATGATCAGGGTGCTGGCGGGGTCAGAGGCGCTGCCGTTGCGGATACCTACCTGCAGGGTGTTGCCCTGAGCCAGGTAAGCGGCGACCTCGGAGGTGGAAACGTTGGTGGTCACGCCGATCTGCTTCCACATGTTCTGGACAGCCTCGGTGATGCGCTGCATCTCCTCCAGGGGCTGGACCACGAAGTTGATGGTCAGGCCGTCTTGATAACCGGCCTCGGCCAGCAGCTCTTTGGCCTTGTCCACATCGTACAGATTGGGATCATAGGTCTTGGCGCCCAGCAGCGTGGTGGGCATGATGCTGTCGGCTACGGTGGCGGTCTCGCCGTAAACGGCCTTCACAATAGCTTCCCGGTCAATGGCATAGACCAGAGCCTGACGGACACGGATGTCGGACAGGACGGGATCCTGCATATTGAAGGTGATAGTGGTGTACTGATAGCCGGGGCCCATTTCCACGCTGACGCCCTCGGTTCCCTGCAGACGGTTGACCTCGCTGGCCAGCACGTTCAGGCACAGGTCGGCGCCGCCGGTTTCCATCTCGACCACACGGCTGGCAGACTCGGTGATGATCTTATAGACCAGGTTGGGGGTCTTGGCAGTGCCGTTCCAGTAGTCCTCGTTGGCGGTCAGGTCCAGCTCGGTGCCAGTGACCCAGTCGGTCAGCTTGTAGGGGCCGGTGCCCACGGGGCTGCGGCCGAAAGCGTCCTCGCCCATCTCTTCCACTGCGCGCTTGCAGACAATGCCGCCGCGCTGAGAGTTCAGGGTGTCAAAGATGGAGGCGTCGGGGGTCTTCAGCTTGATCTCCACCGTCAGGTCGTCAATGACCTTGGTGTTCTCGGGATCAAAAGTGATGAAGGTAGAGGAGCTGCCGGGGTTGGAGCAGGCCCGCTCAATGGTGTAGCGGACATCCTCAGCAGTCAGGGGATCGCCGTTGTGGAACTTGACGTCATCCCGCAGATAGAAGCGGAAAGTGGTGTCGTCGATCTGCTCCCATCTCTCGGCCAGGCAGGGAACGGGCTGCTTGTTCTCATCCAGCATCACCAGGGTGTCGTAGATCTGGGTGGTCACAGCACCGCAGGACATTTTGCCCTGAGCCTGGGGATCCAGCGTGGTGGGCTCTTCCCAGTGGGCAATGGTGATGGTATCCTTGTAGCCGCCTTCGGAAGAATCGTCGTTAGACGAACCGCAGCCGGCCAGGGGGATCATCATAGCCGCAGCCAGCAGCAGGGCAAAGATACGGGTTCTTCTTTTCAGTCTCATGTGTGTGTATCCTCCTTTTGTATTCTATAAGCTTCTAATGGGCGGGGAGTTCCTCAGGCGCTTCCAGCCTCTACCTGCCGGGAACAGCCTCCCCCATGAAGTGCGGGGGAATCAAAAATCAATCATCCAATTTTTTCAGCTCGGCGATCCGGTCGGCAAGCCCTTCAGTAAACAGCCGATCCACATTCCAGTAGGGCTGCCCGCCGGCAAGGAAGTGCTGACGGAGGCTGACCTCTCTGGCAACGGAGGCCTCGGCCTTTTCCAGAGCGTCCTCATAGCCGTCGGGAGGCAGGACCACCACGCCGTCGGCATCGCCGAAGACGATGTCGCCCGGATGCACCGCGGCGCCGGAGCAGACGATGGGGATATCCACCTCGCCGGTGGCACCGTAAACCATGGTGGTCACCACGGAGATGCCGGTGCAGAACACGGGGATCTCCAGCTTTTCAATGCCCCGGGAGTCGGTGGCGGGGCCGTCAATCACGATGCCGGCCATGCCCTGACTCTGGGCATAGGTGGCCACCATTTCACCGCAGCAGGCGAAGGTGTCATCGCCGCAGCGGTCCACTACGATGACCGAGCCCTTGGGGGCGTGCTTGATACCATAATATAATGCGCAAGAATCCCGGCCGGAAATCCGGACCGTGTAGGCCGGGCCGATCATCCGACGGTCATCCCGACGGATGGGCTTCATCTCCGGACGCATAAAACCGCCGCCGATGTAGTGGCCCACCGTTGCCGGGTCTACCGCGAGAAAGCGCTTGATCAAAGCTTCATCCAAACGCATGCTTCCTGATTCCTCCTTCATCCTGGGGCGGCGGCGCCAGGATGCTGTCGGTGCGCCGTCCTGAAAAGATCCTTTCCTGTCGGCAGGTGAATAGCCGACGGATAAATCCTGCATTTTTCAAAAAAAGCACTGAAAAGATTGACAGGCCTTTTTGGGTGCAGTAATATGAAACGCAGATCAGTAATATACTAATATATTACTCATGGCAAGGTGTTTTTTCAATGGCTTTTTCACGTTTCTGTAAGATTTGTCTAAAATTTATCAGAATGAAGGGCTAAAGTTGTTATTTTTGTTACATCTGTCTTGCTGGACGTAATCAATTGGAAAGTTCAACGAGATTTTGCAGGATTTTAAATGTAAAATTGCACGGAAAGGCAGTGGTATTACCATGGAAGGAACCAACTGGATTAAGCTGATGAGCACCTCGGAATTTGCCGAGCGGAAGAAAAGCTGCGATACGGTCATTATTCCCGTGGGCGCGACGGAGGGGTATGGCCCCCATCTGCCCATGGGTTCGGATATTCTGGTGGCTCAGAAGATCTCCGAGCTGGTGGCAGAGCGGGTCAACGCCATGATCGGCCCCTCTCTGGAGGTGGGTGAGTCTTACTCCCTCAACCGGTTCCCCGGGACGATGAGCCTGTCTCCTCAGGCATGGACGATGGCGTTCCACGACATTATGGACTCCCTGGTGAAGTGGGGCTTCCGTTACTTTATGGTCATCAACGGCCATGCAGGGAATGTGCCTCTGATCGGCCATGTGGCCCGGAGCATGCAGGATCAGTACGGTATCAAGTGCGCCCAGATCGACTGGTGGCGCTTTACCCAGGCCAAGGGCGTGGGGATCCTGGAAAACAGCGGGTGGAGAGCCCACGGCCACGCCAGCGAGTGCGGCACCTCAGTGATGCGCTACCTGTTCCCCGAGTATGTGGTGATGGAGAAGGCCGGCAAGGCCGATCCGGTCCGGGAGGCTTATGAGCGGGATACCGATATCGTCACCTACGTGCCCTTTATCCAGACCGCGCCGGATGCGCTGCTGGGCGATGCCACCATCGGCACCGCGGAAAAGGGCCGCCAGATCGTGGAAAAGTGCGTGGACCGGATCGTGGAATACATGAAAGCGGAATTTGAGTGCTGAAAGGGAGAGAACGATGCTGAAAAAGAGTTATCTGGCCGGTGTGGTTCAGCTGGATCCCCGGGACAATTACGAAGAGAACCTGAAAATGGCCGAGGAGCTGATCGAAGAGGGCGCCGCCCTGGGCGCCAAGCTCCTGGTGCTGCCCGAAGTGTGGACCTATCAGGGCCCCCGTCCCATTGACCATGCAGAGGATATCCCCGGCGGCAGGTGCTTTGCCATGCTTTCCCGTCTGGCTGCCAAGTACGGCATCTGGATCCACGGCGGCAGCATCACCGAGCGCATCCCCGGCGACGATGTGAAAACCTATAACACCACCATGATGATCGCACCCGACGGCACCCTGGCCGCCAAGTACCGCAAGCTTCACGCCTTTGACGTGGATGTGGAGGGTGCCGGCTCCTACCGGGAGTCTGACCGCAAGCGTACCGGCAGCGAAATCGTGACCTGCGACATGGGGGATATGGGCAAGGCGGGCCTGTCCATCTGCTATGACGTCCGCTTTCCGGAGCTGTTCCGGCTTCAGGCCCTGGAGGGAGCGGACATCCTGTGCCTGCCCGCGGCGTTTTTGCTGATGACCGGCAAGGACCACTGGGAGCCCCTGATCCGGGCCCGGGCCATTGAAAACGGCTGTTATGTGCTGGCGGTGGGGCAGTGCGGACAGAAGCCCACGGCCCATATGTACGGCCACTCCATGATCGTGGATCCCTGGGGCAACGTGCTGGCTATGGCCGCCGACCGTCCCGGCGTGAGCGTTGCCAAGATCGACTGCGACTTTTTGCAGAAGGCCCGCAACCAGCTCTATACCCTGAGCAACCGCCGGCCGGACGTCTATACCCTCAAGAAGACCCGCGAGGACTGATTCTAAAGTAAAGGTTGGAACCTACCCATGCAAATGAGAGGATCGGAGGTATTTCAGCTCGTCCGGGACAAGATCATTTATCTGGAGCTTGCCCCAGGATCGGTGATCCATGAAGCCCAGCTGGTGGAGCAGCTGCATGTCAGCCGTACCCCTGTGCGGGAGGCCCTCATCCGTCTGGGTGAGGAGATGCTGGTGCAGACCTATCCCCAGCGGGGTACCTACGTCACCAAGATCGACATGGACTATGTCCGCCAGCTGATGACCATGCGCAACATTCTGGAAACGGAGATCCTCAGCGAGCTGAGCCGGCAGCGCCCGGCTTTGAAAGAGGAGTTTGCGCCCCATATGTTCATGCTGGACCGGGCCATTCAGGGCCGGGACATCATTGCCTATTTGAAAGCCGACGCCGCGTTCCACAGCCAGCTGTTCCGCATGGCCGGGTATCCCCTGATCTGGGAGCGGCTGCGCCGGTCCCTCAGCACCCGCTACCGGCTGCTGGATCTGCTTTCTGGCGATGAAGAGCTTTACCGGGTCTACGGGGAGCACGAGCAGATCTTAAGGTGTATCGAACAGGGTGATGCTGCGGGCGTGCGGGAGGCGTTGGCGATCCACAACGACCCGGGCGCCATCCGGCAGCAGGAGCTGATGCGGCGGTACCCGGACTATTTCGTTACGTCGGAAGCTCCCGGGATCAATGCCTAGCCTTATTAAAAAGAGGACCTGCCTAGAGGCAGGTCCTCTTTTTTTGTTACTTTGGGAATGGGCGAACGGGGACGAATTTTTTGATGAGGGGACATAGGGACGTCCGTCGGGGTCATAAGTTGATGCGAAGGGAGGGAAGCGCGGATGCTTACGGCAGCGCTGCTGATGTTTGCCAACAGCCTGCTGTTTTCCCTGCAATTGTCCGGGGGAGGCTCTTTCCCCAAGCCGCTGAGCGCGGCGGAGGAGAAAGAGTACCTGGAGCGCTATGCGCAGGGAGACCAGGAGGCGCGAAGTATTCTGATCGAACACAATCTTCGGCTGGTGGCTCACATTATTAAAAAATACTATACCAAAAACGGGGATCAGGAGGATCTGCTGTCCATCGGGACCATCGGGCTCATTAAGGGGATCTCCAGCTTCAAGCCTGATAAGGGGGTGCGGCTGGCGACCTACGCGGCTCGCTGCGTGGAAAACGAAATCTTGATGTACTTCCGCAGTCAGAAGAAGCTGCAGGGAGAGATGTCCCTTTCCGACTCCATCGATACGGATAAGGAGGGAAACGCCCTACAGCTGATGGACGTGGTGGGCGTGGACGACACCATGCTCGATGACCTGCACGAGAAGGAGAATGCCCAACAGCTCCATGCGGTGATCCAGGAGAAGCTGACCAAGCGGGAAGCAGAGATCGTGCGCCTACGCTATGGCCTGGGCGGGACGTTGCCCCTGACCCAGCGGGAGATCGCTTCGGCTTTCGGAATCTCCCGCTCCTATGTATCCCGGATCGAGAAGCGGGCGCTGGATAAACTGAAGGCGGCCATGGAGGATCCGGCACCCCGGGGCGGGAAGGGGGCAAAAAAAGGGAAGGCTTGAGAAAAAAGACGTTAAAAAAACGGCGCTCCCGGATCACGGGAGCGCCGCAAACTGTCTGGCAGCTTTTACTTATTCGTAGATAGGAAAACGGGCGCACAGCTCGTTGACCTCGGCACGCACTTGGTCGGCCGTACCCTCAAAGTCCCGGGCCACCATGCCCATCAGCTGGCCGATCTTGACCATCTCCGGCTCCTTGAAGCCGCGGGAAGTGGCGGCGGGGGTGCCCACGCGGATGCCACTGGTGACGAAGGGCTTCTCCGGATCGTTGGGGATGGCGTTTTTGTTGACGGTGATGTACACTTCGTCCAGACGGTGCTCCATCTCCTTGCCGGTGATGTTGAAGTTGCGCACGTCTACCAGCATCAGGTGGTTATCCGTACCGCCGGAGACCAGGCGGAAGCCCTGCTTGCGCAGCTCCTCAGCCAGCGCGGCGGCATTCTTCACCACCTGCTGCTGATAGGTCTTGAACTCAGGCTTGAGCGCCTCGCCGAAGCAGACGGCCTTGGCGGCGATGATGTGCATGAGAGGACCGCCCTGGGTGCCGGGGAACACGGCGGAGTTGATCTTCTTGTACATCTCCTCGCTGTTGCACAGGATCAGGCCGCCGCGGGGGCCGCGCAGGGTCTTGTGGGTCGTGGTGGTGACCACGTCGGCGTAGGGGATGGGGGAGGGGTGGACGCCCGCGGCCACCAGGCCGGCGATGTGGGCCATGTCCACCATCAGATAGGCGCCCACAGCGTCAGCCACTTCCCGGAACTTGGCAAAGTCGATGACCCGGGAATAGGCAGAGGCGCCGGCAATGATCATCTTGGGCTTGCATTCCTGGGCCACCTGCATCAGTGCATCATAGTCGATGGTCTCGGTCTCATCGTTCAGACCGTAGGGGACAATGTTGAAGTACTTGCCGGAGATATTCACGGGGCTGCCGTGGGACAGATGGCCGCCGTGGGCCAGGTTCATGCCCAGCACGGTGTCGCCGGGCTTGACCAGGGCCATGAAAGCCGCCAGGTTGGCGTTGGCACCGGAGTGGGGTTGGACGTTGGCGAAGTTGGCACCGAAAAGCTCACAGGCGCGCTTGCGGGCGATCTCCTCGGTGACGTCCACAGCGTAGCAGCCGCCGTAGTACCGCTTGCCGGGATAGCCTTCGGCGTATTTGTTGGTCAGGCAGGTGCCCATCGCCAGCATCACGGCCTCGCTGACGATGTTTTCAGAAGCGATCAGCTCGATATTGCGGCGCTCCCGGGCGAACTCATCCTGAATGGAAGCGCCCACCTCGGGGTCGTACTGACTGATAAACTGCATGGTTTCCTGAATCATGGAAATCTCCTCCTTATGCCGGTGACGGCTTATTCAAAATGGTAACGTACGACCGCGTGCCGCGCGGCGCCGACCTCGTCCAGTCGCCGTACCGGGGTGGATACCGGAGCATCGTGCAGGGCCTGGGGATCGGTCTTGGCAGTTTCAAAGAGCTTGAGGAACACCTCGCAGGCCTCGTCCATGGTCTGCTTGCTCTCCGTCTCCGTGGGCTCGATCATCAGCGCCTCGTGGACAATCAGGGGGAAGTACATGGTGGGCGGGTGGATGCCGTTATCCAGCAGCCCCTTGGCGATGTCCAGGGCGGAAACGCCCGTCTCTTTGTGGAGCCGGTCCAGAGAGAGCACGAACTCGTGCATACAGTACTCGTCGTAGGCCACGTCGTACGCGGATTTGAGCCGGGCCATCATGTAGTTGGCGTTGAGCACGGCGTTTTCCGCCGCCTGGGGCAGCCCCTCCCGGCCCAGGGTCAGGATATAGGCCAGGGCCCGGATCACCACGGTAAAGTTGCCGCAGAAGCCGCGGACGCGGCCGATGGACTGCTCCGGCTGGACGAAGGTAAAGCCGCCGTCATCCCGTTTCTCCACCACGTGACCGGGGAGGAAGGGACGCAGCAGTTCCTTGCAGCCCACCGGGCCGGAGCCGGGACCGCCGCCGCCGTGGGGGGTGGAGAAAGTTTTGTGGAGATTGAGGTGGCACACGTCAAAGCCCATGTCGCCGGGGCGGACCACGCCGATGACGGCGTTCAAGTTGGCTCCATCATAATAGCACAGGCCGCCCGCTGTGTGAACG
>JAHHSB010000004.1 GCA_020025415.1 Oscillibacter sp.
CGCGGAGAACGGGCATAAGTATCTGGAGATGGCGGACATCTCGTAAGGCAGCGAAGCCGATCTGCGCTTCCGGCGATGGGTTCCGCGACCGAGCGGAGCGACGGGAGCCGCGCAGAAGCGCGTGTAAAATCGACAGCCGCGCAGCGGCATTTTCGCCGCCGTGTGCGGCGGGAATGACACATCGCGGAGAACGGGCATAAGTATCTGGAGATGGCGGACATCTCGTAAGGCAGCGAATGACAACAGCAAGAACAGCGGTGGAATTCTGCCGCGGAAAGATGTGAGGATTTTATGGAAAAAGAAACCAACCAAAAGGATTATAAGCGCCTGGCGATCCTGGGCGGCGGCGTGATCTTGGCCATCCTGATGTTTTCCGGGGCAATCCCGGCGTTTACCGTGCTGCACATCGGTATGACGGGCGCTTCCATCATACTGGGGATCGTATTCCTTCGCTCGGGAGGGGAGTTCCGGGCCTGGAACCCCCGGCTGGCTATCATCTTTCGGCGGCGGCTTTCTCAGATCGTGAGTGTGCTGTTTTTCCTGACGGCTGCCGCCTGGCCGGTGGGTGCCCTGCTCCAGGACAGCATGTCCCTGGCAGATGAGCTGCTGCTGGCCATCCAGGTGCTGGGCATCGTGGTGGCGGGCAGTATGTGCTTCATTCCTGTGGACATCAAGATGGAAAAGAAGAAATAACGGACAGGGGACAGAGGCTTCATGGCAAAAAAGAAGACGCCGGAGGACAGTCGGCAAAAAGTGAATAACCCCAATGTGCTGGGCCTGCATGCGGCGGTGGTGGAACAGCCTATCACCGACACCCTGGAGACCAACTATATGCCCTACGCCATGTCGGTGATCGTCTCCCGGGCCATTCCGGAGATTGACGGCTTCAAGCCCTCTCACCGCAAGCTGCTCTACACCATGTACAAAATGGGCCTTTTGACCGGGGGACGGACCAAGTCCGCCAACATCGTGGGCCAGACCATGCGCTTGAACCCTCACGGCGACGCCGCCATCTATGAGACTATGGTGCGCCTTTCCAAGGGTAACGGTACGCTGCTGACCCCCTTTGTGGACTCCAAGGGAAACTTCGGCAAAGTCTATTCTCGGGACATGGCTTACGCCGCCGCCCGGTACACCGAGGCCAAGCTCGCCCCCATCTGCGCGGAGCTGTTCCGGGACATCGACTCTGACACGGTGGACTTCGTGGACAACTACGACAACACCATGAAAGAGCCCGCCCTGCTGCCCACCACCTTCCCGAACATCCTGGTGTCGGCCAACTCCGGCATCGCCGTGGGCATGGCTTCCCAGTTCTGCGGCTTCAACCTGGGTGAGGTGTGCGACACCACGGTGGCCTATCTGAAAAATCCCGCCTGCGACCTTTCCGAGACGCTGCTGGCCCCAGACTTCCCTACGGGAGGCGAGCTCATTTATGACGCCGCCGCCCTGGCGGAGATCTACCAGACCGGCCGGGGCTCGGTGCGGGTGCGGGCCAAGTACCGCTATGTCAAGGACCAGAACCTGATCGAGATCTATGAGATCCCCTACTCCACCACCATCGAGGCCATTTTGGACAAGGTGGCGGAGCTGATCAAGGCCGGCAAGCTCAAGGAGATCTCCGACATGCGGGATGAGACGGACCTCTCCGGCCTAAAGCTGGCCATTGACCTCAAGCGGGGCACCGATCCCGACAAGCTCATGGCCAAGCTCTTCAAGCTCACCACGCTGGAGGACTCCTTCAGCTGCAACTTCAACGTGCTCATTGCCGGCAGCCCCCGGGTCATGGGAGTGCGGGAGATCCTGGAGGAGTGGACTGCCTGGCGGACCGGGTCGGTGCGCCGCCGGGTCTACTTCGTGCTGAAAAAGCGCAAGGACAAGCTCCATTTGCTCAAGGGCCTCAAGCGGATCCTGCTGGATATTGACAAGGCCATCTCTATCATTCGGGAAACGGAACAGGAGTCGGAGGTCATCCCCAACCTGATGATCGGCTTTGGCATCGACCAGGTCCAGGCCGAGTATGTGGCGGAGATTAAGCTGCGCAACATCAACAAGGAGTATATCCTCAAGCGGGTGGAGGAGACCAGTGCCCTTCAGGACGAGATCGCCGATCTGGAGGATATTCTGGACGATCCCAAGCGGGTGCGGAAGATTATTGTGACGGAGCTGACTGCGGTGAAGAGCAAATACGCCGAGCCCCGGCGCACCACGCTGCTTTACAGCCACGAGATCACCGTCACCGCCGAAGCCGAAGAGGCGGAGGATTATCCCGTCCACGTCTTCCTCTCCCGGGAGGGGTACTTCAAAAAGATTACCCCCCAGTCCCTGCGCATGAGCGGGGAGCAGAAGTATAAAGACGGGGATGGCCTGTGCCAGAGCTTTGAGAGCAGCAACCGGGCAGAGATCATGTTCTTTACCGACCGCTGCCAGGTGTATAAAAGCCGCCTGAGCGACTTTGACGACACCAAGGCCAGCGTGCTGGGGGATTATCTGCCCGCCAAGCTGGGCATGGACGCCGGCGAGACTGTGATCTTTGCGGCTCTGCCCGGGGACTACGCCGGGGAGCTGCTGTTCTTCTTTGAAAACGGCAAGGTGGCCCGGGTCGCCCTGAGCGCCTATCAGACCAGCTCCAACCGCCGCAAGCTCACCGGCGCCTATTCTGACAAGGCGCCCCTGGCCTGTATCCGGCGGCTGGATGCCGATGGGGAGCTGGCGGTCTTCTCCAACGAGCCCAGGGCGTTGATCTTCCACACGGCGCTGCTGGCGCCGAAGACTACCCGCACCACCCAGGGCGTCCAGGTGATGACCCTCAAGCCCCGTTACCATCTGGAGCGGGCCGCATCGCCGGAGGAGACCAGCCTGGTGCGGCTGTCCCGCTATCGGGTGCGGGCGCTGCCGGCCTCCGGCGCGCTGGTCAAGGACGAGGACGCCGAGGAGCAGCAGCTGGGACTGCTGGACTGAGCTTCGGCGGAACACGGGAAAACCGGCCCGGTACGGGCCTTGATAAGGGGGCATTGTGATGACGGACTTTACAGCGGTCAGCGCGGCACTGGAGGCGCGGGGCTTCACGGTGAAGACCTTTGCCACCGGGCAGGCGGCCGCGGCCTATCTCAACGAGCAGATCGATGGCACTACTGTGGGCTTCGGCGGCTCGGTCACGCTGGAGAGCCTGGGCCTTTATGAGAGCTTGGGTGCCCACAATCAGGTGGCCTGGCACTGGAAACAGTCGGGCGGCGCCCGGGCTGAGGCGGCCGCGGCGGAGATCTACCTCACCTCGGTCAACGCCCTGGCCGAGACCGGGGAGCTGGTCAACATCGACGGAGCGGGCAACCGGGTGGCCTCCACCCTGTACGGCCACAAGAAGCTGTACTTCGTGGTGGGCCGGAACAAGCTGGCCCCGGACTATGACCAGGCCCTGTGGCGGGCCCGGAACATCGCCGCGCCCCGCAACGCCCTGCGCTTGCAGAAGAAGACCCCCTGCGCCGTGCCCGGCGGCCATTGCCACGACTGCCGCAGCCCCGAGCGGATCTGCCGGGGGCTGACGGTACTTTGGGGCCCCATGATGGGGGGAGAGACGGAAGTCATCTTGGTGGATGAGGATCTGGGCTATTGATAGAAAAAGGAGGCTGCCGGCCATGACGCTTCACAGGCTGATCCAGCGCAGCCGTCTGCCCTGGCGGGGCAGGCGGCTGCGGGCCGCGGCCTGCGCGGGCCTGGCGGCCTGCGTGCTGTGCGGCTGCGCCTCTATCCTGGACCGGCAGTATGCCACGGTGGAGCCACACAGCAAAAAGTACTGGGAAAGCGGCGCGGACGGCACCCTCCGGGCGGAGAGCCACCAGGACCTGGTGAACGATATGCTGCTGCTCATCGGCCGGCATACGGAGGATGCCACCATCCGCTATTACGATCAGGAAGAGGGGGCGGCCGTGGCTGACATTATCGAGCAGGCTGCCAACGAAGTCCAGCAGGATACCCCCCTGGGGGCCTGGGCGGTGGAGTATATTACTTCCTCCTCCCGGAGCCAGCGGAGCTATGAGGAGATTACTGTCCATATCAGCTATTGCCGTTCTCAGGAGCAGATCCAGTCCCTGGTGAATGCCACCACCACCGAGGCCCTGCCCGACCTGCTGGAGGCTGCCCTGGATGAGGGCAAGACGGAGCTGGCCGTCCGCATCGGCTATTGGGAGGAGGGCTCCCGGGCCAATGTGGAGCAGATCGTGGAGATCATAAGGACCCAGCGGGGCATTGGGGAGGATCAGCCCTGGGCCATCTCCTACTATCCCCCGGATGGAAGCACCGGCCTGATCGAGTTTATCATGGGCGGGCAGGCCCAGCAGTCTCCGGAGACGGCCCAAAACTGAAAAAAGAAAAAACTTTCCAAAAACCCTTGACAAGAGGGACAGGCTTTGTTAGAATATCTCTTGTCCTTGCGGGCATAGCTCATCTGGTAGAGCGCCACCTTGCCAAGGTGGAGGTAGCGAGTTCGAGCCTCGTTGCCCGCTCCAGAAGAAAGACACGCTTTCTGCGTGTCTTTCTTTTTTTGCTTTTCCTGCCCAGGTGGCTGCCGCCTCCCGGGCTGCCGCCCTGGGGGGCTTTTCTGGGACTGCCCGAGTTTTTTGGATGAATCTGTACAAGCGTGTCGAAAATTGATATAATAAAATATTCCCATGATTCGGACCGGCAAAGCCGGAAAGGAGAGATCCCATGAAGTGCAGCAAACGACGCACGCAAAAGCAGCCTGTGCGCCCGTCCCGGCGGGAGATGCCGCTGCTCTACCCATCGGCGGAGCAGGGCCTGACGTCGGAGCAGGCCAGGGCGCTGCTTGCCGCCGGCTGGGGGAACGAGGCGGTGGCCTCCCCGGCCAAGAGCGACAAGCAGATCGTGCGGGAAAATGTGTTTACCTATTTCAACCTGATTTTTGTTGTTCTGGCGGCGTGTCTGCTGCTGGTGGGCGATATCTGGGACATGAGCTTTCTGCTGCTGGCTGCGGCCAACACGGCCATTGGTATTGGCCAGCAGCTGCGCTCCAAGCGCACCATCGAAAAGCTGACGGTGCTTACCGCCAGCAGCGCCGACGTCATCCGGGATGGGGAAAAGCAGCGCATCCCCGTGGACCGTCTGGTGCGGGAGGATGTGGTGGAGTTCGGCTCCGGCGCCCAGATCCCGGCGGACGGCACCATCCTCAGCGGCCAGGTCCAGGTGAATGAGGGCCTGGTCACCGGCGAGGCGGACGCCATCACCAAAAAGGCGGGAGACGGGCTGCTGTCGGGCAGCTTCGTGATCTCCGGCCGCTGCCGGGCCCGGCTGGATCGGGTGGGCGCGGATTCCTACGCCGCCAAGCTGACCCTGGCTGCCAAGAAGGAGAGCGCCCCCGCCAAGTCGGAGATGATGCGCTCTTTGGACCGGCTGATCCGCTTTATCGGCGTGGCCCTGATCCCTATCGGCATCGCCCTGTTTTATAACCAGTTTGTCATTCAGGATCTGGGCCTGCGCCAGTCGGTGGTGTCCATGGTGGCGGCCCTGGTTGGCATGATCCCTGAGGGGCTCTATTTCCTTACCAGTGTGGCCCTGGCGGTGAGCGTGGCCCGGATGGCCAGAAACCGGACGCTGATCCATGAGATGAACGCCATCGAGACTCTGGCCCGTGTGGATGTGCTCTGCGTGGACAAGACCGGGACCATCACCCGGCCGGAGATGGAGGTGCGGGAGGTAGTGCCCCTGGATGTGGAGGCCTATCCCCAGCAGGACATCGCCGATATCCTGGGCAGCTTTTACCAGGTAATGGAGGCGGATAACGACACTGCCCGAGCCCTGGCGGAAAAATTTCCCCGGGGGCTGGGCTGGCGGGCGGAGGCGGTCATCCCCTTCACCTCTGCCACCAAGTGGAGCGCGGTTTCCTTCGCCAACCACGGCACCTTCGCCGTGGGCGCGCCGGAGTCCATCCTGGGGAAGGACTTCGCCCCGCTGGAAAAGCGCTGCCGTTACTTTGCGGAAAAGGGCTGCCGGGTGCTGCTGCTGGCCCAGTGCGACGGCGCGGCGGAGGGGCGCCTGGACGGGCTGATCCTCCCGGTGGCGCTGCTGGTGCTGGAAAACCCGGTGCGGCCTGACGCCATTAAGACCTTTGCATACTTCGCCTCCCAGGGGGTGGCGGTGAAGGTAATTTCCGGCGATAACCCGGTGACCGTCTCTGCTGTGGCCGCCCAGGCGGGCATCGACGGGGCCGGCGACTGGGTGGACGCCCGGGAGCTGAAAACCGATCAGGACATCGCCCGGGCCGTGCAGAAGTACACTGTGTTTGGCCGGGTGGTGCCGGGGCAGAAGCGAAAGATCGTCCGGGCGCTCCAGAGCGCCGGACATATCGCCGCCATGACCGGCGATGGCGTCAACGACGTGCTGGCCCTGAAAGACGCTGACTGCGGCATCGCCATGGCCTCCGGCGCCGACGCCGCCTGTCAGGCGGCCCAGCTGGTGCTGCTGGATTCCGATTTCTCCGCCCTGCCCAAGGTGGTGGCGGAGGGCCGGCGGGTGATCAACAACATCCAGCGGTCCTCGGCGTTGTATCTGGTAAAGAACATCCTGTCGTTCTTCCTGGCCATCATCACCCTCTTTGCTGATTTTCCCTATCCCTTCGTGCCCATGCAGCTGACGCTGATCTCCGCCCTTACCATCGGCATACCCTCTTTCTTCCTGGCGCTGGAGCCCAACCATGATCTGATCCGGGGGAAATTTATGCTCAATGTGCTGCGCAGGGCCTGTCCCGGCGGCCTGACGGACATTCTGGTGATTTTGTTTGCGGAGCTGTTCGTCTTTACCCTGGAACTCACGCTGGGGGAGCTGACTACCATCTGCGTGATCCTCATGGCCGCCAACGGCCTGACGGTGCTGTACTATGTGGCCCGGCCCCTGGATCTCAAGCGGGGGCTGCTGCTGGGCACCATGTGCGGGGCCATGCTGGTGGCGCTGCTGACCATGGGGGGACTGTTCTCGCTTAGTCCCCTCTCCTTCCCGGGGCTGCTGGTGATGATCGTGCTGGTGATGCTGGTGGTGCCTTGCAATATGTATTTGGAGCGGCTCTTCGACGCGGTGAGCCGGGTGCTGCTCCGCCGGCGGGAGAGCCGGGAGCGGCGCCGCAGTGCCCGCAGCAGCTTCGACCAGACGGATCCGGAGCGGTGACACGGATATCAAAAAATGCCCTGTGCGCCATGCACAGGGCATTTTTTCAATCTTTACAGGGAAAAGGGTACGTCCCGCAGCAGCGGCACCATGGTCTCCGCCGGCGTTCCGGCCAGCACGGCCGCACGTTCGTAATCAGGGATTATGGCACCGCAGCTTAGCTCAGCCTGCGCATGAAGTTGCCGTCCACCTGGACCCCTTCCTGGATGACCAGGAAGGCGTGCGGGTCAAAGGAGCGGACCACATGGCGCAGCTCTTCGATTTCAAATTTGGAAAGGCAGACGAACAGCACATGGACCGTCTCGCCGGTGTAGGCGCCGGTGCCGTTCCAGAAAGTGACGCCCCGGCCCAGCTGGGTAATGATATAGTGGGCCATTTCATCTTCATCACCCCGGGTAAAGACCATGGCCTGAACGCTGATGTTCTGCTGGTGCATCCGGTCCAGCACCGTGGCGGTGAAAAAGTTGTAGATCACCGAGTAGATGGTGACCTCCGGACTGAACAGGAACAGGCAGCCCAGGTACAGCAGGATGTTGAAGGCCAGGCTGAACTTGCCCACGGTGATATCGTTTCGACGCTTGGCCAGGCACAATCCCACCACATCCAGCCCGCCGCTGCTGCAGGCGCAGGTGAGGATGATGCCGCTGCCCAGGCCTGTGATGATGCCGCTGAGCAGACAGGCGGTGAGCATATCGTCAATGATGGGCTGCGAGGGGATGGGAATGATACTGTAAAACAGGGAGTAAGAGACGGTGCAGATCAGTGTGCGCACCACGAAGCCCCGCCCCAGCGTTTTCCAGGCGAAGAGCAGGATGGGAATATTGATGAGGAAATATAACGTACCCGCCAGGTCGAAAGAGCCCAGCGACACGCCCAGATAGGTTTGAAGCAGCGAACGAATCACCTGGCACAGGCCCATCAGCCCTCCGGTGTACAATCCCAAAGGGACGATCAGCAAATTCAGGGCTGCGGCGCTGATCAGAGCCCCCAATACGGCAATCACCAGGCGCAGCCAGCGATTGTGCAGCGTATTATAGACCATGACGAAATTCCTCCCTAGGAATGGATGTCTCCGAATCTAAGGCAATTATACGGAGGAATTCGGGAAATCACAAGAGGAAAATTCTCAAAGACCGTACCGCAGGCAGCGCAGCAGCTTTTCCCGGGCCCGCTTGAGAGTCCGGGAGACGGTGGAGGTATGGACGCCCAGAGCCTGGGCGATCTGGGGCATGGTCATGTTCTGGTCGAAATACATGGTCAGGATCTGCTGCTGGCGGGGCGTCAGCTCCTGCCGGCGGGCTACGCGCAGGTTTTTCCGCAGCCGGGCCAGCTGCTCGGAGTTGTCCTCCTGCTGGGCCTGCTGCCACAGGGGGAAATCTCCAATCCACTGGCTGGCGCGGGTATCAAAGGGTGTATTTCCCATTTCGGTGATAGCTCCTATCGTAGTAGTGGGCAGTGAGGGTGGCCAGCTCCTGGGCCTCCCGCAGAAGCGGGATCAGGGCGGTGATCCGGCGATGCAGGTGCCAGGCCGCATCCGGGTCGCTCTGGGCCTGTTCGGCGGCCTGGAGCTCCCGGATCCGCATCCGCAGGCGCCGGGCATTTTCCCGGTAGACAATAGACAATTCCCAAAGGGTCACAGACCTTCCTCCTTTCCGTGAATGATCCGGCAGGGGGCGAACTCCTGCCGGGCAAATTCTCCCAGGCAGGCCTGGCAGACGCTCTGCCCGTTGATGTACCAGTACTGCCCGCCGGGGCTGATTTCACGCCCGCACAGTCCGCAGTAAACCGGGGGCAGAGCGTCCAAACTGGAGTAGGGTTTCATATCATGTAAAACCACCTTTGAAAAGATTGAGAAAAAAACTTGACAAAAAAAGAATCATCTGCTAATATAATCTACGCTGCCTGATTTGCTGGTGTAGCTCAGCTGGTAGAGCAGCTGATTTGTAATCAGCAGGTCGGGGGTTCGAATCCGTCCACCAGCTCCAATTGCATATGGGGGAATTCCAGAGCGGCCAAATGGGGCAGACTGTAAATCTGTTGTCACTGACTTCGGTGGTTCGAATCCACCTTCCCCCACCATGTCGAAGCAAGCGTTAATCGCTTGCTTCGATTTTTTTATGCGAAATCGCCCGGCCGGGGCGGTATTCTCCCCAGCAGAGCATGCTTGTCCGCAGATGGCGGCCCCGGCTGGGGCTGCCGTTTTTTTGTCCGGGACGCCGCGGGCACGCCCCCTGCATTCCGGCTGATGAAGCGTTTCCAAAATCTTGTTAGATAGGAATAATTTACAAGCATCTTGGATATGCTCCTACCATAGCACAAGAAACTTGCTATGTCAAGAATAAAATTACAAGTTTCTTGTTCATGCAAATTGACAAAACCAAAAAAATAGGGTAAGATGCTGTCGAACCCAGTCGTAATTTGTCGAATGATCGCCCGCGCGGAAGGAGGGGGACGGGAATGAATTTTGGGGATCGGTTACGTGCTTGTCGGGAGGATCGGAAGATTACCCGGGCGGAGCTGGCCCGGCTGCTGGGGGTTTCTTCCTCGGCCATCGGAAACTATGAGACCGGTGTGAGCTTTCCAAAAGAAAATGTGATGCTTCAGCTCTTTGACTGCCTGCAGGTGGAGCCCAATGAGCTATATCAGGATAGTTATCATGGACATACCGCCATTACCTATCAGGAGCGGGAAGTGCTCAACCAGTACCGGAGCCTGAATGTCATCGGGCGGGAGACGGTCCGCTCGGTGATTGACGCCCTTTGTTCTTATCAGGAAGGGGTGATGCAGGACAGTCCGGCGCCGGAACTGCGGGAGATCCCCCTTTATCACACGGCTGCAGCGGCGGGATATGCTTCCCCCGTGTTTGGGGAGGATTATGACCTGATCCCCGTAACGGAAGAAGTGCCCGCCGGGGCGGAATTTGCCGTGCGCATCCGGGGGGATTCCATGGAGCCGGTGATTCACGACGGGGCCATGGCCTATGTGAATCGGGATCCCCTCAAATCCGGAGACGTGGGGATATTCTGGGTAGACGGGGATATGCTCTGCAAGCAGTACTACCAGGACCCCATGGGCATGGTATACCTGTTTTCCCTGAACCGGAAGCGGGCGGACGCAGATGTGGTGTTCGGCCCGGAGAGCGGGCGCAAGCTGGTCTGCTTTGGCCGGGTGATCCTGGCAAAGGCGCCGTCTCTGCCGGGAAAAATGTAAAAAAGAAGGGCCCCGGCAGAGAGCAAAAAAACTCTCTGCCGGGGCCTGTTTGTCTGGGGCCTTATACGCTGAAGCCACCGTCAGCAGTCAGCACCTGCCCGGTGAGGAAGGAGGCATCCTCCGAGGCCAGAAAGGCCACCGCCTGGGCAATATCCTCCGGTCTGCCCAGGCGGCCCAGGGGCGTCTGCTCCGCCAGATCGGCCAGGGTCTCCGCCCCCAGGGGGCGGCACATCTCTGTGTCGATCACACCGGGCGCCACACAGTTGACCCGGATGTGGGAGGGAGCCAGCTCCAGGGCCAGGGAACGGGTCAGACCGATGATCCCCGCCTTGGTGCAGGCGTAGGCCACCTCGCAGGAGGCACCCCGCAGCCCCCAGATGGAGGAGATATTGACGATGCAGCCGGCTTTGCGGGAGATCATCCCCGGCAGCACCGCCCGGATGGTGTTTCGCGGGCCGGTGAGATTCACCGCCAGAAAGCGGTTCCAGCTCTCGTCGTCCACGTCCTGGAAGAGGGCCTGCCCGGCGATCCCCGCGTTGTTGACCAGCAGGGAAATGGGGCCCAGAGCTGCCTCCGCCCGGGCGACCATCTCCCCCACGGCGGCGGAGTTGGCCACATCCGCACCATATACAGCGGCCTGCCCGCCGCCGGCGGTGATCTCCGCTGCCAGCGCCTCCGCCTCCCCCTGACTGCGGAAATAGTTGATAGCCACGGCATAGCCCCGGCGGGCCAGCTCCCGGGTGATGGCCCGGCCGATCCCCCGGGACGCGCCTGTGACCAGCGCGGTATTTTGCTTCATGTGAAAACCTCCTCCTGCCTCTTGTCGGCCAGTAGTATAGCAAAAAAAGGAGAGAATTTCAAGAAAAGTATTGACAAGCGAAGAAAACTCGTGTATCTTAAATGTGTTCCGCCTTGGACGATTAGCTCAGCTGGCTAGAGCACCTGCTTGACGTGCAGGGGGTCACAGGTTCGAGTCCTGTATCGTCCACCAAAACCCGCCGTTTTCCAAGGAAAACGGCGGGTTTTTTGCGTTTTTATCTTGCAGCCCCCAAGAAAAAAACAATGCCCTTCGGAAGTGCTGCTTCCGAAGGGCGTTGTTTTTGCAGCTTCTATATAAGGGGGGGCGAGGTTCTCGCCGGAGTGCCGGAGCATTTATTTCGCGCTTCCCCGGGCCAGATTTACGATCTCTCCCACGCCGCTAAGGACCATCGTGGGCTGGTAGGCGTAGATCTTCAGCGTCTCGGGCGTGGACACGCCGGAGAGCACCAGCACCGTAGACATGCCGCTTTCCATACCGGAAATCACATCTGTGTCCATCCGGTCGCCCACCATGACGGCGTCGGCGGAGTGGCAGTTGAGCATCCGCAGCCCGGTGCGCATCATCAGGGGATTGGGCTTTCCGCAGAAATAGGCCTGGGTTCCGGTGGCCATTTCAATGGGGGCCACCAGCGCCCGGCAGGCGGGGGCAATCCCGGTTTCAATGGTACCGGAAACATCGGAGTTGGCGCCAATCAGCTTGGCCCCCCGCATTACCAGATTGGTGGCCTTGGTCAGAGTGTCCAAGGTATACGTCCGGCCTTCGCCCACCACCACGTAATCCGGGTTCACATCGTTCATGGTGATGCCTGCATCGTAGAGGGCGTTGAACAGCCCCGCCTCGCCGATCACGAAGGCGGAGCAGCCGGGCGCCTGCTCTTTCAGGAAGGCTGCCGTGGCCAGGGCGCTGGTATAAAAGTGCTCCTCCGGTACATCCAGCCCCATACGAGCCAGCTTCTGATGCAGCTCTCTGGGGGTGTAGCCGCTGTTATTGGTCAGAAAGAGATACTCCTTTTTTTCAGCCTGCAGCCACTGGATGAATTCCCGTACGCCGGGCAGGATCCGGTTGCCCAGGTAGATGACACCGTCCATATCGCAGATAAATCCGCGCTTTTGATTAAAATCAAGCATATCTTCCATACATTCTCCTACATACTGGCATTTACCGCCGCTTGCCGCGCTGCTCCGCCCCGCCGAAAGGTCACCGGATTCCCGGTATCGTGTCGGGCGTGAGGCACCGTGCATGGCACATTTCCCACTTGCTCTTACGGAAACAGTATAGCAGAAGAAGACGAGGATGTCACGCGTACGGATGGGAAATTTGCCCGGCTTTTTACATTTTCCCCGGCCCCGTAGAGCTGTGCCGCCGGCGAAAGGGAAAAAGGGGGCCGGGCACAGGTTTTCGGGCCCTGAAATGGGGGATGTTTTTAAATATACTCTGGAACAAATTGAATTTTCTGCCCTGGCTCGGTAGGACGAAAGAGAAAAGAGCTTGACGAACGCTTCCAGATTTTATACAATAATATAATTGCATACAGGAACTGGACTTTGTCAAGTATGACAACCCGGTTTCCGTGTACGAAAAATGAGAAAGGAACGAGTATCGTGGAAGAAAATAAATTCCAACCCTATGTTCCGGCGGATAAGGTGATGCCTGAGTTCACGGTGGTGTCCATCGTCCTGGGCGCTATCCTGGCTATCGTCTTCGGCGGGGCAAACGCGTACCTGGGATTGCGGGTAGGCATGACGGTGTCTGCCTCCATTCCCGCGGCTGTTATTTCCATGGGTGTGATCCGCAAGCTGCTGCGGCGGGACTCCATTCTGGAAAACAACATGGTGCAGACCATTGGTTCTGCCGGTGAGTCTGTGGCGGCAGGCACCATCTTTACCCTGCCGGCCCTGTTCATGTGGGCCAAGGAGGGCCTGGGCAGCGCTCCCGGCTTGGTGGAGATTGGCCTGATCGCCCTGTGCGGCGGCGTGCTGGGTGTGCTGATGATGATCCCCCTGCGCAGCGCCCTGATCGTCAAGGAGCACGGCGTGCTGACCTATCCCGAGGGCCAGGCCTGCGCCGAGGTGCTGATCGCCGGTGAAGAGGGCGGCGCCAAGGCGTCCACTGTGTTCTCCGGCCTGGGCATTGCTGCCGCCTACAAGTTCATTGCCGACGGACTGAAGATCTTCCCCAGCGAGATTACCTATGACGTTTCTGCCTACAAGGGCGCGGGCATCGGCATCGACGTGCTGCCCGCCCTGGCCGGCGTGGGCTATATCTGTGGTGCCAAGGTTTCCTCTTACCTGTTTGCTGGCGGTGTGCTGGGCTGGTTCGTGATCATGCCGCTGATGGCCCTCTTCGGCGGGGATACCATCATGTTCCCTGTTACCGATATGACCATCAGCCAGTTGGTGGCGGAAAAGGGTGTCTCCGAGCTGTGGGGCAACTATCTGCGCTACATCGGCGCGGGCGCAGTGGCCTGCGGCGGTGTGCTCAGCCTGATCAAGTCCCTGCCCCTGATCATCCGTACCTTTAAAGACGCCATGGGTGACTATGGCAAGGGCCGCAGCGCCAGTACCCTGCGCACCGAGCAGGATATCTCCATGAAGATCGTCCTGCTGGGCATCCTGATCGTGGCTGTGGTCATGTGGCTGGTGCCTGCTATCCCGCTGAACCTGTTCACCTCCCTGATCGTCATCGTCTTTGGCTTCTTCTTTGCCACGGTGTCTTCCCGGATGGTGGGCCTCATCGGTTCTTCCAACAACCCCGTCTCCGGCATGGCCATCGCCACGCTGCTCGTCTCCACGCTGCTGCTCAAGGCCACCGGTACGGACGGCATTGAGGGCATGACTGCCGCCATTGTCATCGGCGGCGTGATCTGCGTCATTGCGGCCATTGCCGGCGATACCTCCCAGGACCTGAAGACCGGTTTCCTGGTGGGTGCCACCCCCAAAAAGCAGCAGATCGGTGAGCTCATCGGCGTGGCTGTGTCCGCTGTGGCCATCGGCGCCATCTTGTACCTGCTGAGCATGGCTTGGGGCGGCTACGGCTCCAACGACTTGCCCGCGCCCCAGGCGATGCTGATGAAGATGATCGTGGAGGGCGTCATGGGCGGCAACCTGCCTTGGAACCTGGTACTCTCCGGCGTGTTCATCGCCATCGTGGTGGAAGTGCTGGGCATTCCTGTGCTGCCCTTCGCCATTGGCCTGTATCTGCCGATCTACCTGTCCGCGCCCATGATGCTGGGCGGTGGGCTGCGTTGGTTCCTGGAGAAGCGGAAGTACAGCTCTGAGAAGGAAAAGAACAGCACGGTGCAGTCCGGCGTGCTCTACTCCTCCGGCCTCATTGCAGGCGAGGGCATTGTGGGCATTCTGCTGGCGGTGCTGGCCATTATTCCCGCCGGGATCGACGCCAAGGGCGAGGCCCTGTATGTCAGCAACAAGATCGACATCAGCGGGATGTTCAGCATCGGCCAGATCGGCGGCCTGATCTGCTTTGCCCTGATCCTGCTGACCATCTATCTGTTTGCCACCAAGGACAGCAAAAAGAAGAACTGATCATTGCCTTTTTCCCGACCGGGCTGTATACTTTGGTATGCAGCCCGGTTTGGATCATTGTCCGGAAGGAGGGGGAATATGTCCAAGAAACAAAGCGAGAATTACCTGGATTTCGTTCCGGTGATGAATCCTCGGAACAGCTGGTCCCAGGATGAGGAGGGCACCGTCACCATCCACATGGTGCACGAGGGATTTTACGACAAGCTGGCCCAGAAGCTGTTCCACACGCCCCGGGTCAGCCATATCCAGCTGGACGAGTATGGCAGCTTCCTGTGGCCCCGGATCGACGGGCAGCAGAGTGTAGGCCGGCTGGCCCAGCAGCTGAAGGAGCATTTCGGCGAGGAGGCGGAGCCCCTTTACGACCGGCTGGTGCAGTATATGCAGATCCTGCGGAACAACCGCTTCGTCCTCTTCCGGGGAAAGGACAAGGTGAAGCCGTGAACAACTGGGAGATTCTGGCCGGGATTCTGGCCTTTGCCGTCGTGACGGCGGTGCTTTACGTCTGGGGCCTGAAGCGCAGCGTGACCCAGGCGGGGGATCTGGAGCGGATCCTGCTGAACAAAGCGGCGGGAAATGTGGTACACTATCTCAAAAGCCATGAGCGGATCACCCTGGAGGACATGGCACGGCTGTGCCGTGACGTGAAGGCCGGGCAGTTCTGGTCCCGCCGGCGGATCGCGGTGGAAAACGCTGGGGAGTTCGCCCCCCGGCTGGCCCAGTATATGGTGGAACAGCTGCTTATTGAGCGGCTTCCCAACGGCAGCTATTGCCGCAGAAAATAAAGGATATCGATGGAGAGGAGTTTTCAGGCATGAAGGTTTTGGAACAGTTGGAACCCCAGCGGGTCTTTCACTTTTTTGAGGAGCTGTGCGCCATCCCCCACGGGTCCAGGAATACCAAGGCCATCAGCGATTACTGTGTGGCCTTTGCCCGGGAGCGGGGGCTGGAGTATTACCAGGACGAGAGCAACAATGTGATTATCATTGCTCCGGCCGCCCTCGGCTATGAGGCGGCAGCGCCCGTGATCATCCAGGGGCATCTGGACATGGTCTGTGAAAAGACGGCGGATTGCCCCAAGGATATGACCCGGGAGGGGCTGGATCTGGCGGTGGACGGGGACGATGTCTACGCCAAGGACACCACCCTGGGCGGCGATGACGGCATCGCCGTGGCCATGGCCCTGGCGCTGCTGGACGATCCCGGCATTCCCCGGCCCCGGCTGGAGGCGGTGTTCACCACCGACGAGGAGATCGGTCTGCTGGGCGCCGCGGCCATCGACGTCAGCCCCCTGCAGGGCCGGAAGATGCTGAACCTGGATTCCGAGGCGGAGGGCGTGTTTACCGTCAGCTGCGCAGGCGGCAACACCACCGCCTGCATCCTGCCCGTCACCCGGGCGTCCTTTGCCGGCGCCGCCCTGACCGTGGCGGTGGAGGGCCTCACCGGCGGCCACTCCGGCGCGGAGATCGACAAGGGCCGGGCCAACGCCAATATGCTGCTGGGCCGGGTGCTGCGGGCACTGTCCCGGGAGCAGGCGCTGCGCATCGACCAGGTCCAGGGCGGGCTGAAGGATAATGCCATCCCTGTGGAGAGCCATGCCCGGATCGTGGTATCCGACGCCGAGGCGGCCCGCCGCCAGCTGACCGAGCTGGAGTGCGTGCTGCAAAACGAGTATCGCGCCACCGATCCCAAGCTGCGCATCCGGGTGGAGGCGGACCAGGCGGACCAGCCCATGGACGAGGCTGCCACGGCCAAGGTCATCTGCATGCTTACCTGCCTGCCCAACGGCATCCAGGCCATGAGCAGCGAGATCCCCGGTCTGGTGCAGACCTCGCTGAACCTGGGCATCCTCACCACCCGGGATGGGGAAGTGCGGGCCACCTTCAGCGTGCGCAGCTCCGTGGACAGCCAGAAGCAGATGCTCAAAGAGCGGCTGGCCTGTCTGATGGAGCAGCTGGGCGGCCGGGTGGAGTACTCCGGCGAGTACACCGGCTGGCAGTATCAGGAGGAATCCCCCCTGCGGGACCTGATGGCGGAGGTCTATCAGGAGCAGTACGGCTCCGCCCCCAAGATCGAGGCTATCCACGCCGGCCTGGAGTGCGGCATTTTTGCCGGCAAGCTGCCCGGCCTGGACTGCGTGTCCATCGGGCCCGACCTTCTGGAGATCCACACCGTGCGGGAGCGGATGAGCATCTCCTCCGTCCAGCGGGTCTGGAAATTCGTAGTGGAGGTGCTGCGCCGGTCCAAGTAAGGATAGCCGCAGCGGGAATCAGGATAAGAAAAGGGCCACACCTTCTGGTGTGGCCCTTTTTTGCTGGCGGAAAAGCGGAAAGCCCGCTCACTCCTGCCCCTGCCGGCCCTGGAGATAGTGCACGAACTGCTGGGCCGCCCGGCCGGAGAAGCCGCCGTGGCGGACCTCCCAGGTGTTGGCCAGGGCCAGAAGTTCCTTTTCGTCCATGTCAATGCCCTGCCGCCGGGCCAGGGCCCGGACGATGGCCTGATACTCCTTGGGGGTGGGGGCGCTGTAGTTGATGGACACGCCGAAGCGGCTGGCCAGGGAGAGCTTTTCCTCCATGGTGTCGGAGCGGTGGATGTCCCCGTGATGCTCCATGTCCTGCCGGTCGTTCCAGGTCTCCCGGATCAGGTGGCGCCGGTTGGACGTGGCGTAGATGAGCACGTTGTCCGGCCGGGTCTCCACACCCCCCTCGATCACTGCCTTGAGGAACTTGTATTCCACCTCGTTTTCCTCGAAGGACAGGTCGTCAATAAAAATGAGGAAGCGGTAGTTCCGGTTCTTGATTCGGGAGAGCACGGCGGAAAGGTCCCCAAACTGGTGCTTGTAGATCTCGATCATCCGCAGTCCCCGGTCGTAGTACTCGTTGATCAGGGCCTTGACGGAGGTGGATTTGCCGGTGCCCGCGTCGCCGTAAAGCAGCACGTTGTTGGCAGGCTTGCCGTCCAGGAAGGCCTCGGTATTGCGGCGCAGCTCCGCCTTCTGGGACTCGTAGCCCAGCAGGTCGTCCAGGACCACCTGGTCGATGTTGCTGATGGGCAGGAACTTCAGTTCCTCCCCGCTGCGCTGGATGCGGAAGGCCCGGTTCATAGCGAACTGGCCGAAACCGTACTGGCGGTAATAGGCGGTCAGCAGGACGAACATGGTCTCCACGTCCTCCGTCTGGGCCAGGGCGGCCCGCAGGGTGCGGACCTGGCGGCTGACGTCGTGGTTATACGTCCGCGCCCGCTTGGGAATGGCGCGGTAGCTACAGATGGTGGAAAAGCAGTCGATCCCCAGATCCCGCTCTAGCGGGGCGAAGTCGTAGTGGAACAGCCGGAGAAAGACGGCAAAGTCGCCTTTGGCAAAGTGGTTAACGCTGCCCTCGCTGCTGCCCACCCGCTCGCAGGTCAGAGTAAAGGAGTTTGGATTGGTCATCAGCAGCCAGGTGAGATAGCACTGCCACAGGTTCTCGTCAAAGCCGCACGCGGTGCTTAGATCCAAAATCCGCTTAATCTGGGCATAGATCCGGCGGATCAGTGCATCGCGCTCGCACTGGCCCTGCTCCCAGTCCCGAATGATCTCCGCCAGGCGCAGCAGAATTTCATCTTCGGCCAGGTCGCTGAACAGCAGCAGATGGGAAATTTCACGGTACATACGCGCGCTCCTCTCATTAGCATGCGCCGCCGGGCCGTTTGGGGTCCGGCGGCGGAGGATTCATTCCAGGACGGCGCCCCGGTCGGCCGAGGAGACCATCTTGGCGTAGCGGGCCAGGTAGCCGGTCTTGATCCGGGGCTCTGGGCAGGCCCAGGCGGCCCGGCGCTTTTCCAGCTCCTCTTCACTCACCCGCAGGGTGATGCTGCGACCGGGAATGTCAATGTCAATGATGTCGCCCCCCTGCACCAGGCCGATGGGACCGCCAGAGGCTGCCTCGGGAGAGACGTGACCGATGGAGGCGCCCCGGGTGGCGCCGGAGAAGCGGCCGTCGGTGATGAGGGCCACATCTTTGTCCAGCCCCATGCCCGCGATGGCGGAGGTGGGGTTGAGCATCTCCCGCATGCCGGGCCCGCCCTTGGGGCCCTCGTAGCGGATGACTACCACGTCCCCGGCCACGATCTTGCCGGCGTAGATGGCGGCGATGGCGTCGTCCTCGCAGTCAAAGACCCGGGCGGGGCCGGAGTGGGTCATCATCTCCGGAGCCACGGCTGCCTGCTTGACCACGCAGCCGTCGGGGGCCAGGTTGCCTTTGAGCACGGCGATGCCGCCGGTGGCGGAGAAGGGATTGTCGATGGGCCGGATGAGCGCCGGATCCCGATTTACCACGCCTTGGAGATTCTCACCCAGGGTCTTGCCGGTGCAGGTGAGGACGCTGGTGTCCAGCAGGTCCTTCCGGGTCAGCTCGCTCATGACGGCATAGACGCCGCCGGCCCGCTCCAGATCCTCCATGTAGGTGTTGCCGGCTGGGGCCAAATGGCACAGGTTGGGCGTTTTGGCGCTGATCTCGTTGGCCATGTCGAAGGAGAGATCAATGCCGCACTCGTGGGCGATGGCGGGCAGGTGGAGCATGGTGTTGGTGGAGCAGCCCAGGGCCATATCCACAGTTTCGGCGTTGTGAAAGGCGGCGGGGGTCATAATGTCCCGGGGCTTGATGTCCCGCTTCACCAGTTCCATGATCTGCATGCCCGCGTGCTTGGCCAGGCGCAGCCGGGCGGAGTAGACGGCGGGAATGGTGCCATTGCCCCGCAGGGCCATGCCGATGGCCTCCGTCAGGCAGTTCATGGAGTTGGCGGTGTACATGCCAGAGCAGGAACCGCAGCTGGGGCAGGCGTTCTCCTCATACTCCTCCAGCCCTGCGTCGTCCAGCTTACCGGCGTAGTAGGTGCCCACGGCCTCGAACATGTGGCTCAGGCAGGTGCGGCGGCCGTCGTTCATGGTGCCGGCCAGCATGGGGCCGCCGGAGACGAAGATGGTGGGCACGTTCACCCGGGCGGCGGCCATGAGGAGGCCCGGCACGTTCTTGTCACAGTTGGGGATCATCACCAGGCCGTCAAACTGGTGGGCCATGGCCATGGCTTCGGTGGAGTCGGCAATCAGGTCCCGGGTCACCAGGGAGTACTTCATACCTACATGGCCCATGGCGATACCGTCGCACACGGCGATGGCGGGGAACTCCACTGGCGTGCCGCCGGCGGCGCGGATGCCGCCCTTGACGGCCTCGGCGATCTTGTCTAAGTTCATGTGGCCGGGCACGATTTCGTTATAGGAGCAGACCACGCCGATCAGGGGCTTTTCCAGCTCCTCCTTGGTATAGCCCAGGGCATAGAGCAGCGAACGGTTGGGCGCGGCTGGCACGCCTTTTTTGATGACGTCAGAGCGCATGATAAGGACCTCCTCCAATTGGGAAAACAGTTGTCTGATTTCTCTTGCATTGTCTGACTATATAGTATAAGATAAGGGTGAAGATGTCAAGCACCATTTGAAAGGAGGCGGGGAAAATGGAGCGAAAAAACCGCTGGCAGCAGGCGGCGGCCGCCCTGTATGATCAGATCGTGGCGGAAAAGAGCCTGGCCCCGGGGGACAAGCTCCCCAACGAGCTGGAGCTGTCCCGGGAGCTGGGGGTGAGCCGGGCTACGCTGCGGGAGGCCATCCGGGCCCTGTGCGCCCAGGGGGTACTGGAGGTGCGCCGGGGCAAGGGCACCTATGTTTCCCCCCAGGTGGAGCAGATCGAGGACTTCGGCTTCCGCCGCCTGAGGGAGGTGAAGGGGCGGCTGCGGGATCTGTTTGAGCTGCGGGCCATGTTCGAGCCCCAGGCTGCCGCCCTGGCCTGCCGCCGGGCCACTGAGGAGGAGCGGGCGGAGATCCTGGCCCGGGGCGCGGCGGTGGAGGCGTGCATTCGGACCGGGCGGGACCGGACGGAGGCGGACCGGGCCTTCCACGCGGCCATTGTCCGCTCCACCCATAACGAGTTCATGGTGCGATTGCTGCCCATCATCAGCCAGGCGGTGGAGGAGGCCATCTCCACCGGGGCAGCGGCGGGGGAGCTGGCTCAGGCCACCCTCCGGGACCACGCACTGCTGATGGACTTTTTCCGCAAGGGGGACGCCCGGGGTGCGGAGTATGCCATGGCCATCCACATGCGTCACGCCATGGACGAGATGAAACTGGAAGAATGAACGGACGAAAGGACCGGAGCCCCGCTGGGGGGCCGGCCCTTTCCTACGCAAAAAGAGCCGGCTGCAACATCGCTTTGCTTTGGAGGCGCGCATTGCTTGGCGGGGGAACGTGTGAAGGGGGCGGCCTTGAGCCCCCTTTGCGTTTGATCGCCCGCCCGCAGGCAACACAAAACCCCAGCTCCGTGTACGGAGCTGGGGTTTTTGAGAGGGGGGGTGGAGCAATATGCCCCTCTTTTTTGCTGTATAGAGGGTTAGTTGGAGGCGGTATCGGGGTCAGTGTCGTCGCCCCAGAGCATGTTGCGGCGCAGCTCGGCACCCACGGTCTCCACGGGGTGCTTGGCGAGGATGTTACGGCTGGCGTTGAAGAAGCAGCGGCCGTTCTTGTTCTCGGCGATCCACTTGCCTGCGAAAGTGCCGTTCTGGATGTCGGTGAGGACGGCCTTCATGTTCTTCTTGGTTTCCTCATAGGGCAGGACCCGGGGACCGGAGACATACTCGCCGTACTCGGCGGTGTCGGAGATGGAGTAGTTCATCATGGCGATGCCGCCCTTGTTGATCAGGTCGATGATCAGCTTCATCTCGTGGATGCACTCGAAATAGGCGTTCTCGGGGGCGTAGCCGGCCTCCACCAGGGTTTCGAAGCCGCACTTCATCAGCTCCACCACGCCGCCGCACAGAACGGCCTGCTCGCCGAAGAGGTCGGTTTCAGTCTCGTCCTGGAAGGTCGTCTCCATCACGCCGCCCCGGGCGCCGCCGATGCCGGCGGCATAGGCCAGGCCGATATCATAGGCCTTGCCGGTGGCGTTCTGCTCCACAGCCAGCAGGCAGGGCACGCCCTTGCCGTTGATGTAGGTGGAGCGGACGGTGTGGCCGGGGCCCTTGGGGGCGATCATCAGCACGTCTACGTCAGCGGGGGGAACGATCTGCTTGAAGTGGATGTTGAAGCCGTGGGCAAACATCAGGGCATTGCCGGCCTCCAGGTTGGGGGCGATGTCCTTCTTGTAGACGTCGGCCTGGACCTCGTCGTTAATGAGGATCATCACGATGTCGCCCCACTTGGCGGCCTCGGGCACGGTCTTGACCATCAGGCCGGCCTTCTCAGCGGCGGCCCAGTTCTTGGAGCCATCCCGCAGACCCACGCAGACCTGGCAGCCGGACTCCTTCAGGTTCAGGGCATGGGCATGGCCCTGAGAGCCATAGCCGATGATGGCGATCTTCTTGCCGTCCAGCTTGCCCAGATCGCAGTCCTTCTCATAATACATTTTTGCCATAATCATATTCCTCCTTGAGTTTATTGGTTCCGTATATCGTGCTACGCCCCCGTTCCATGGCGATAGTACCGGTTTTTGCGATTTCCAGAATGCCGTAATCATTCAGCAGCCGGATCAGGGCGGCGGTCTTGGAGTTGTCTCCGAACAGCTCCACTGTCAAAGAATCCGGGCCCACGTCCACGATGCCGGCGTGGAACACCTGGGAGAGGTGGATGATCTCGCTGCGGGCGCCCCGGTCGGGGGCGCTGACCTTGATCAGGGAGATCTGGCGGCGGATGGCGGTCTGCTCATCCAGGACCTTCACGGCCTGGACCGGCAGCAGCTTGCGGCACTGGGCGGCGATGCGGCCTACCATCAGCTCATCACCCAAAATTTCGATGGAGATACGGGTGATGTCCGGGTGTTCCGTCTCGCCGGAGACGATGGATTCAATGTTGTACCCCTTGCGGGAGAACAGACGGCTGACCTGGCTGAGGACGCCGGGAATATCCTGTACCAAAATGCACAGGGTATAGCGTTTGCGGGTGGGATCTGTGACTTTTTTCACTGTTTGCCCCCTCCTTCGCTGAGCAGGAATTTGGTGATGGGCGAGCCGGCGGCAACCATGGGGCGCACCATCTCGTCAATGTCCAGGCGGCAGTCAATCACCGCGGCCTTGCCGCTTTCCAGGGCCTGAGCAAAAATGACCTCCAGCTCTTCCAGGGTGGTGGCCCGGAAGCCCTGCACGCCGTAGGCCTCCGCCAACTTGACGAAGTCGGGGCCCCGGTCCAGCGTGGTCTGGGAGAAACGCTGCCCGTAGATCAGGTTCTGCCACTGGCGGACCATGCCCAGGGTGCCGTTGTTAAAGATCACGGTGATGATGGGCAGACCGTAGTGCTCCACGGTGCACAGCTC
>JAHHSB010000040.1 GCA_020025415.1 Oscillibacter sp.
AAACGGCAAAGCCGCCACTAAAAAAGTAGGTGTTCGTGTAATGTCCATTTGGTGGGCCCAGAGGGTGTAGTAATCCATCAGCTCCTCCATCCGGGCCCGGGTCTCGGTGCGCAACCGCACCCGGTCGCTGCACAGGGCGCTCACCAGAGCCTGATAATCCGCCTCCAGCACGGACCGGGCCGGGGGCAGGGGCAGCATTGCCTCGTTCACCTGGGTCAGCAGCCAGGCAAGCTCCCGGTGGCGGCGGCGGAAGCCCGCATAGCCGATGAGGAAAAGCACCAGCCCCAGCACCAGGCACAGCCCCCCGGCGTAGGCCACCGCCTCCACCGGCAGGTCATAGAGTGAGAAGACCGCCGCGAACACCGCCGCGGCCCCGATGAGAAGCGCCAGCAGCTTCGTCTGCCGCTTGAGATATTCCGCCAGCATGCCTCAGCCCTCCACCACATAGCCCACACCCTTGCGGGTGCGGATGAAATCCGTCAGCCCCGCCGCCTCCAGCCGGCGGCGCAGGCGGCCCACATTCACTGAAAGGGTATTCTCGTCCACAAAGCTATCCGTCTGCCACAGGCGGTTCATCAGCGTGTCCCGGCTGACGATCTGCCCCTTATGCTCCAACAGAATCTGCAGGATACGAAACTCGTTTTTGCTCAGCTCCACCCGCTGGCCGTTCACACTCAGCGTCCCGTCGGAGACGTTGAGCACCGCCCCGCCGCAGGTGAGCAGCGCGGCCGATGGGCCGAAGTCATACGCCCGGCGGAGCAGGGCCTGGACCTTGGCGGAAAGCACCTGCAGCTCAAAGGGCTTACTGAGCAGATCGTCGCCCCCCAGCTGCATGGCCATGACGGTGTTGACGCTGTCGGAGGCGGAGGTGAGGAACAAAATGGGCACCTTGGAGATCTTGCGGATCTCCTGGCACCAGTGATAACCATTGAAAAACGGCAGCGAGATGTCCAGCACCACCAGATGGGGGTCGAAGGCGGCAAACTCCTGCACCACCCGGTCAAACTGCCGGGCACAGGCCACCGTATAACCCCAGCCCTCCAGATAGCGCTGGATGACGGCGGCGATCACCTCGTCATCCTCTACCAGAAAAATGCGGTACATGTCTCCGCCCTCCTTTCTCCGAAAAGGGTATCATCCCCCGTCCCGCTTGTCAATTCCGCCGCCGGTGCAGCAGCCGGGGAAAATATTGGTTGACAGATGTAGCCCATCGTGATACGCTTGGATTACAGATGTAGGCCAAAAAGGAGGCGAGGAAAATGGCTGAAAACATTCCCACCCTCTCGGGCAGCGAATGGCGGGTGATGGAGGCCCTGTGGAGCGGCCCCAAGACCCTGATGGAGCTGGTGCGGGAGCTGGGGCAGTCCGCCGGCTGGGCGAAAAGCACCGTGACCACGATGGTCCGGCGGATGGAGGAAAAGGGCCTGGTGGTCTATGACCAGCAGGGGCGGACCAAGCTGTTCCGGGCCGGGCTGGCCCGGGAGGACGCGGCCGCGACAGAGACTGAAAGTCTGCTCCAGCGGGCCTATCACGGCAGCGTGGGGCTGCTGGTCAACGCCCTGGCGGATCGGGAGGCCCTGTCCCGGGCGGATATCCAAATGCTGTATGAAGTGCTGCAAAAAGCGGAGGAGGGGTCCACATGAAAAGCGTGCTCATTACATCGTCCGTTTTGATTCTGGTGCTCATCATTGTGCGCTATGCCCTGCGGGGGCGGATCAGCCTGCGCTTCCAGTACGCCCTGTGGCTGCTGGTGGCGGCGCGGCTGCTGATTCCCGCACCGCTGCCGGGCAGCGCACTGAGTATTCTCAACACCGTTTCCCTCCCGGCGGAGGAGCCCACCGTCTACGTCTCGTCCCAGGGTGTCAGCACCCAGGCGCCCCCGCCGCAGACGGAGCTTACCGAAGACGGGCGGGAGGTCTGCGTTTACTATGACGGTTCCGGGGAACGGCTGACCCTGCCCGCAGGGCAGGCCCTGCCGGCGGGCAGCGATTACACCACCGTGCCCCGGAGTCAGGTGCTTCATGTGGACGCCCTGCTGCGGTGGCTGTGGCTGGCGGGGGCCGGCGTGATGGGGCTGTGGTTTTTGGGGGTCAATCTGGCCTTTTCCCGCCGGGCCTCCCGCCGGGCCAGGCGGCTCCGGGTTGCGGAGTGTCCGGTGCCGGTGTATGTCTCGCCGGATGTCCCGTCCCCCTGTCTGCTGGGGCTGGTGCGCCAGCGGATCTATCTGACTCCGGCCTGCGCCGAAGATCCGGCGGCCCAGCGGCATGTGCTGGCCCATGAGCTGACCCACCGCCGCCACGGCGACCCCTGGTGGTCGCTGGTGCGGGCGGCCTGCCTGTGCCTGTACTGGTTCGATCCCCTGGTGTGGTGGGCGGCGGCGCTGTCCCGGCGGGACTGCGAGCTGGCCTGCGATGAGGGGGCCATCCGCCGCCTGGGAGAGGGCGAGCGCCTTTCCTACGGCCGGACGCTGGTGGACATGGTGGCCCAGGGAGCCTCCCCGGCGGGGCTGCTGCAGACGGCCACCACCATGCACAGCGGCAAAACCGGATTGCAGGAGCGGATCGCCCTGATTGCCAAGCGGCCCCGAATGCTGGCAGTGACCGCGGTGTGCCTGGCGGCGGTGGTGGCGGTGACGGTGGGCTGCACCTTCACCGGCGCCGATCCCAGCACTCTGGCCAAGCAGCTGCAAAGCATCCCCGCCGCGTACACCGACCAGGTAATCCTGGAGGCGGAGGAAGATCTGCCCGCGGACACTCTGGCCTCCTTCTACTATGCCCCGGACTATGACGGAGACTACGGCGGCTGGCTCTTCTCCGTCTCGGAATGGGATGCAGTGGACTTTGAGCGGCACCTGTGCGCCGGGGACACCAGCGGCACCGCCTGCTGGGCCCGCAGCGGCGAGCGGTACTACGCCGTCCACTTCCCTACGGATGTGCGCTTTGACCCGTCTCACGGCGAGGATTACAGCGCCGTGCAGAACGCCTTGATGGCCTGGGCGAAGGAGCTGGTCCTGGGCACCAAGGGAACGGAAGCCTTTACCGAAGAGGATTTGCAGGCCCTGCGAAATCAGCCCTTCCAGTATCAGGGCAACCACATCACCGCCACTTATTATCCCTACTATGCCAAAGACGGCAGCCGGGACATCAGCTGGACCTTCGTCCTGTCCCAGCCCGCCACCCAGGGGGAGGGCGGCATCTGGTGCGTGGAGCAGCACTGGTACGCCGGGGAGTTCCCCCAGCGCCAGGTGATCCGGCCCGACACGGACCTGACGTCGGAGGAATATTACGCCCAGCTTCAGTCCCAGGCCAATGACGGCCAGGCGGACTGGGCCACCGCTCCCATGGAAGTCTGCCTGCGTTACGCCCACAGCCTGCAGATGGCCCACGAGAACGCCACGGCAGAGAGCTTTGAACTCAGCGAGGTCTACTCCTCCGCCCCCGGCTCGTCCAACATCCAGGCGGCAGAGAGCCTCTCCGCCATTCTGGATCAGGGGGAAGTGACGGCGGAGCTGCAATATCAGGTGGAGGGGGCCTGGTTTAACCGAAGCCTGACGCTCTCCGCCGAGGATCCGGCCATCCAGACCCTGATGGGGCAGCTGACCGACGAGTTCAGCTGGGTGGACACCCACTGGCCCTGGCCGCTGGCCACTGATCCCTGGGCCGACGAGACCCTGGCGTACTACATGACCATTCACACCCCCGATCCCACTACGGCGGTAAACACCCGGGTGGATCTGACGCTGTACGCCGGCAGCCCCTATGTGGCGATCTCCTCGGCCCAGTCGGTCACCGGTGTGCCGGACCGCTCCTATGAAGTGACGCCCACGCAGGGCGGCAAGGACATGGCGGCCTTCTGCCGGGCCTGGTTTGACGAAACTCGGGCCGCCGCCGGCCAGACGCCCGTGATTGCCGTGGAGACGGCGGTGGACGCCCTGGTAAGCGGAGGGCCGCTGACCATGGAGCTGCGGGGTGCCGACGGCCAGAGCCTGCGCCGCTGTCAGGCCCCAGGATCCAACGGCGCCTACACCCTGCAAAATCTGACGGACGCTTCCTATTTCACCTGGTCCCGGGCGGACAGCGGCAAGGCCCCGGAGGACACGGCGCAGCTGACCTTCACCTCCGCCGACGGCTCCACCGTGCTGGAGTTCTGGGAGAACAGCGACCTGGTGCGCTGCACCCAGAACGGAAAGGCCCAGTGGCTGCGGGCGGAATCCACGGGCTACGACGCCCTGTCCCCCAACGTGTTCCGCCATATGCGCAGCTGGTACGACGAGGTGGAGTGGGAGGCCCTTACCCAGGACGTGGTGCTCCCCGATGAGGGGCAGGACCAGCTGGCCGTGGCCCAGGCCTGGGTGGACGCGGTGGAAAACGTCCACCTGAAGGTGTCCCCGGGCAGCAAATACGCCTATACCTACGTGCGCTGCGAGGTGGCGCTGGTGGACGCCTACGACGACTGGTATCAGCCCTTCATGCTGGAAACAGAGCACTTCTACTTCTCCTACCAGCGGGTCTTTGTGCCGGGCAACGAATACGCCCTGCACTGGAGCATGGCGGGCAATACCGGCGAGTACGACGGCTCCCTGGGCGAGGCGCCGGAGGGCGCCATGATGAACGCCCAGATGGGGCCCATGTACCTGACGGAGGCGGGCTGGCGCTGCGACGGCACCGGCACTGGGCCCTGATGGCAAGTCCCTGCGCCCCCATGGTTTGTGAATCGTTACCCCAGCGGGGGGGAGGCAGCTGCCTTCCTCCCGCTGGCTTTTTCTCCCGGACTGAAAAATTTCGGCGGAGTTTCCCAGCCTCCGGGCGTATGCTTGGCTTTGCGGAAACTTTCCAAGCAGCCCCCGGCTGTCCATTTGTGGAGCCTGACAAACTTTTTGAAGAAAATATGAACTTTGAGGTTTCTCCCTTGACGTTTATTAGTTGCCTAACTATTATAATAACGCTTGATAATCACTGGAAAGGAGGACCGTACTCCATGGAGCAAGCCTGTTATGTGGGATATGAGATCAAGGCCCTGTCCAACCTGCTGCGTCGGAAGATGTGGGACGTGGGCGACCACCCCCGTCACGAACTGCTCACCGAGATGGATGGCATGATTGTCGGGTTTTTGTGCCACAACAAAGACCAGGAGATCTTCCAAAAGGATGTGGAGATTGCCTTCTACATCCGCGGCTCCACCGCCTCGCGGCTGCTGCAGCGACTAGAGACCAACGGCTTTGTGGCCCGCAAGACCAGCACCCGGGATGCCCGGCTGAAACAAGTGGTCGCGACAGAGAAGGCCCTGGCCCTGAACCAGCAGCTGGAAGAGCGCATCTCCGCGGTGGAAGCCATTCTCACCCGGGATATCCCCCCGGATGAGATCTGCAGCTTTCTCGCCACGGTGGAAAAGCTCAAGCAGAATCTTAAGTAGCGGGCGGCAGCGGCCCTGCAAGCAAATCCCAATTTCCTGAGGAGGCATACGTGTATATGAAGAAAAAACGCGGATTGGCAAGCTGTATTCAGGAATTCCGCAAAGAGACCATTCTCACCCCGATCCTGGTGATCGGCGAGGTGGCCTTTGACGTGCTGATTCCCATGATGACGGCTCGCCTCATCGACCGGGGTATTGAGGCCGGAGATATGTCCCAGATCCTGCGCTACGGCGCGCTTCTGGTAGGCATGGCGCTGGTGGCGCTGGCCTTTGGCGCCATGTCCGGTCGCTGCGCGGCCCGGGCGGCCACCGGTTTTTCCCGGAATCTGCGCCGGGAAATGTACCGCAACGTACAGAATTTTTCCTTTTCCAACATTGATAAATACTCCACCGGCGGTATCATCACCCGCCTGACCACCGACGTGACCAACGTGCAGATGGCCTTCATGATGCTCATCCGCATCGCCGTGCGCTGCCCCATCATGCTCATCTGCGCCTGGAGTATGACCTTTACCGTCAACCCCAAGCTGGCGCTGATCTTCCTGATCGTTATCCCCATTCTGGGCGTAGGCTTGCTGCTTATTATGAAGGGCGCCCATCCTCTGTTCGAGCGGGTGTTTAAAAAGTATGACGTGCTCAACAACGTGGTACAGGAAAACCTGCTGGGCATCCGGGTGGTAAAATCCTTCGTCCGGGAGGACCATGAAAAAGAGAAATTCGGCAAGGTATCCCAGGAGATCTACACCGACTTCTCCGGCGCAGAAAAGCTGCTGGCTTTCAACATGCCCCTGATGCAGCTGTGCGTATACGGGTGCATGCTTACCGTGTCTTGGCTGGGCGCCCATTTGGTGGTGGGCGGAAGCATGACTACCGGCCAGCTGACCACCATGTTCAGCTATATCATGATGATCCTGATGAGTATGATGATGCTCTCTATGGTGCTGGTCATGCTGGTTATGGCCCGGACTTCCGCTGAGCGGATCGTGGAAATTCTGAACGAGGAGAGCGACCTGAAAACCGTCCCCGAATCCATCCACGAAGTGAAAGACGGCTCCGTGACATTTGAAAACGTAAGCTTCAGCTATACAAAAGATCCCGACAAGGAGTGCCTCAAAAGCGTAAACCTGAGCGTGAAGCAGGGCGAGACTGTGGGCATCCTGGGCGGCACCGGCACTTCCAAGACCACCCTGGTCCAGCTCATCCCCCGCCTGTATGATGTGACCGAGGGCCGCATCCTGGTAGGCGGCGTGGACGTGCGGGACTACGACATGGAGTCCCTGCGCAAGCAGGTGGCCATGGTGCTGCAGAAGAACGTGCTGTTCTCCGGCACCATCAAGGAAAACCTGCGCTGGGGCAATCCCAACGCCACGGATGAAGAACTCATCCATGCCTGCCAGCTGGCCCAGGCCGATTCCTTTATCCAGGAATTTCCCGACAAGTATGACACCTATATCGAACAGGGCGGCTCCAACGTCTCCGGCGGTCAGAAGCAGCGCCTGTGCATCGCCCGGGCCCTATTGAAAAAGCCCAAGATCCTCATCCTGGATGACTCCACCTCCGCCGTGGATACGAAGACCGACGCCCTGATCCTGAAGGCCTTCCGGGAAGAGATCCCCGATACCACCAAGTTCATCATCGCCCAGCGCATCTCCTCCATCGAGGGGGCGGATAAGATTCTGGTGATGGATGGCGGAAAAATCAGTGCCATAGGCACCCATGAAGAGCTGCTCGACAGCTGCAGCATCTATCGGGAAATTTATGAGTCTCAGACGAAGGGAGGCGCGGACGATGAATAAAATGCCCGTGAACAGACGGGATACCATCCGCCGGCTTTTGAGCTATGTAGGCCGGGGCTATCAGCTCCGTTTTCTGCTGGTACTGCTGTGCATTCTCATCAGCGCCGTTGCCAACGTGTCCGGCTCGCTGTTTCTGGGCAGCCTGATCGACAACTATGTCAAGCCCCTGTTGGTGATGGAGACGCCGGACTACAGCGGTCTGGGCCGGGTGCTGGTGCTGATGGCCTGCCTGTATCTCACCGGCGCATTGTGCGCCCTGGCCTACAATTGGATCATGGTGGGCATCTCCCAGGGCATCCAAAAGCAGATCCGCGACGATTTGTTTGGCCATATGCAGACTCTGCCCATCAAATACTTTGACACCCATCCCCACGGAGATGTGATGAGCACATATACCAATGACGTGGACACCCTGCGGCAGATGTTCTCCCAAAGCCTGCCCCAGATGATCAACTCCCTGATGACCATCACCGTCACCTTTGTGGGTATGTTCGTCACCAACGTCTCCCTGACGGCCGTGGTCATCTTGTGCGTACTCTGCACGCTTCAGATCACCAAGCTGCTGGCGGGCCGCTCCGGACGCTACTTCATGAGCCAGCAGAAAAAGCTGGGCGACCTGAACGGCTATATCGAGGAGATGATCAACGGCCAGAAGGTGGTCAAGGTCTTCTGCCGCGAGCGGCAGGCCGAGGAGGATTTCGACAAGTTAAACGACGCCCTGTTTGAAAGCGCCAATAACGCCAACAAGTACGCCAACATCCTCATGCCCATCCTGATCAACATCGGCAATATTCAGTATGTGATCGTGGCTGTGGCCGGAGGCGCTATGGCTTTGGGCGGCGTAGGCGGCACCATCACCCTGGGCACCATCGCCGCCTTCCTCCAGATGTCCAAGAGCTTTACCAACCCCATCAGCCAGATCTCCCAGCAGCTCAACTCCGTGGTCATGGCTCTGGCCGGCGCCCAGCGAATCTTCGATCTGATGGATGAGCCCTCCGAGGAGGATCACGGCACCGTCACGCTGGTGAATGCCTCCTACGACCGGGACGGCAATCTGAAAGAGAGCAGCGAGCGCACCAATATCTGGGCCTGGAAGGTACCCCAGGCCGACGGCAGCTTCAGCTACACCCGGCTTCAGGGCGATGTGCGCTTCGACCATGTGGATTTTGCCTATGAAGAAGGCACCCCCATCCTCCACGACATCAGCCTGTTTGCCAAACCCGGCCAGAAGCTGGCTTTCGTGGGCGCCACCGGTGCCGGCAAGACCACCATCACCAACCTGATCAACCGCTTCTACGACATTGACGACGGCAAGATCCACTACGACGGCATCTCCATCAACGACATCAAGAAGACAGACCTGCGCCGCTCCCTGGGCATCGTGCTGCAGGATACGAACCTGTTCACCGGCACCGTCCGGGAGAACATCCGCTACGGCAACCTGGACGCCACCGACGAGGAAGTGGAGGCCGCGGCCGCGCTGGCCAACGCTGACGACTTCATCCGCCGCCTGCCCCAGGGCTACGACACCATGCTCACCGGCAACGGCGCCAACCTGTCCCAGGGCCAGCGCCAGCTGATCGCCATCGCCCGCGCCGCCGTGGCCGATCCCCCGGTGATGATCCTGGATGAGGCCACCTCCTCCATCGATACCCGGACCGAGGCCATCGTCCAGCAGGGCATGGACTCGCTGATGTGCGGGCGCACCGTGTTCGTCATCGCCCACCGCCTCTCCACCATCCGCAACTCCAACGCCATCATGGTGCTGGACCACGGCCGCGTTGTGGAGCGGGGCGACCACGAGGATCTGATCCGTCAGCACGGCGTGTACTATCAGCTCTATACCGGCGCGTTCGAGCTGGAGTAATCCTTCCGCGCCATTTAACCCGGTCCACTCCTCCGGCCCGGTGCTCTCGTCCGTTGGGCGGGGCGCCGGGCCGGTCTTTTTTGTAAAATTTCCGGCTGTTTGTAATTTTCCTTGCTGGGCAAGGCATGGGAGCCAATACCAGACGGCACCCATTTCAGCCTTCACATAAGGCCAAGGCTGGCATTGAGAACTTCTTTGGCCCGCTGAAAAGGAAGCCGCTCTATCTGCGAGAATGTGCGTCCGAGGAACACTTCAAATGGGAACGGATTGAATCGGATTACTATAACCGACGAATCAAGGCAAAATCAAAGGGCCTGCCGCCTGCTTTGCGCAGGCAGCAAGCCCTCTGGGCTGCTTCAGCAATGTTTAATCCTCAATATTGTCTAACTTTTTTGGGGGTCACTTCCCAAGGGATCCGGCTCTTTTATTTTGATTCCAAGGCTTACTTGGAGCGGCGCAGGGCCTTGAGCAGCTGGATCACCAGCATGGAGCCGAATGCCAATCCCACGATGGCGCCCACCTGTCCGGCGGAGAGGGCCGCCACCTGGAACAGCGGCTCCAGAGGGGGCACCAGCAGCACCGCCAGCAGCAGCACCACGCCAATGGCGAAGGCGCCCAGCAGGGTCTTGTTATTGAACAGCTGCCGACTGAAGATCACCGGCCGGGCGGACTTGCAGTTAAAGCCGTGGAA
>JAHHSB010000041.1 GCA_020025415.1 Oscillibacter sp.
GGACTACGATCTTCCCTGCAGCCGGCTGGTGCTCTGCCCCGGTCACTCTGCCCGGGAGCTATTTACCGTGCTGGAGCGCCGGGGCGTGCCCCTGGAGTCCAAGGCCTTTTCTGTGGGCGTGCGGATCGAGCACCGCCAGGCAGATATGGACGCAGCCCAGTACAAGCAATACGCCGGCCATCCCGGTCTGCCGGTATCCAGTTACAAGCTCTCCTGCCATTTGGGTAACAGCCGGTCCGTCTACTCCTTCTGCGTCTGTCCCGGCGGGCAGGTGGTGGCCGCCGCATCCGAACCCGGGCGGCTGGTGACCAATGGCATGAGTGCGTTTGCCCGGGAACGGGAGAATATCAACGGGGCGGTGCTGGTGAGCGTCACACCGGAGGACTTCCCCGGGGAGGGGCCCCTGGCCGGGGTAGAATTTCAGCGCCGGCTGGAGGAGGCCGCCTTTGCCCTGGGCGGCGGGGACTTCCGGGCTCCCTGCCAGCGGGTGGAGGATTTTCTGGCCCACCGGCCTACTTCCGCAACCGGACGGGTGCAGCCCAGCTACCAGCCCGGCGTCCGCTTTACCGATCTGCACCAGTGCCTGCCGGAATTTGTCTGCCAAGCGCTGGAAGAAGCTTTGCCCCTGCTGGGCAAGCGCCTGGCTGGCTACGATCAGCCTGACGCCCTGCTCACCGCCGTGGAGAGCCGCAGCTCCTCCCCGGTGCGTATCCTGCGAAACCCGGATTATCAATCCCCCGTGACCGGTCTTTATCCCTGTGGCGAGGGAGCCGGCTACGCGGGCGGCATCCTCTCCGCCGCAACGGACGGCATTCTTTGCGCCGAGGCGGTCATCCACTCTCTTTCAACTTAATCAGGAGGTACCCCCATGAGCCGTGATATCTGTGTATACAACGAATTCCTCACCGATGCCCACCGGGCCCGGATTGAGCAGGCCGCCCGGGAAACCGGATTTACCGTCCACTTTTTTGACAATGCAGCCCAGGCCGAGGAATTTGTCCGCGGGGATTGCGAAATCATTTACTCTTACCTGCCCTCCCTGGTGCAGGCAGCCCCTCATCTCAAGTGGTTCTGCTGCGCTTCGGCGGGCGTGGATCTGTTCTGCCAGGATGACAGCCTCTTTCAGAATCCAGATTGCCTGCTGACCAACTCCTCCGGTGCCTACGGCACTGCCATCTCTGAGCATATTCTGATGGTAACGCTGATGCTGCTGCGCCGCTACTATCCCACCTATGCCCAGCTGGTCCGGGAGCACAACTGGAAGCGGAACCTGCCCATCCGCTCCATCCTGGGCAGCCGGATCACCGTGGTGGGCACCGGAGATCTGGGCACCTCCTTCGCCCGCCGGGCCAAGGCCTTGGGCGCCGGGACCATCATCGGCGTCAACCGCAGCGGCCGGCAGCCCGACCCCTGCTATGACAAGATCGTACCCACCGCCCAGCTGGACAGCGTCCTGCCAGAGACGGAAATCCTGGTGCTCTGCCTGCCCCAGACCCCCGACACGGTAGGCATCCTCTCCCGGGAGCGGATCGCCCTGCTGGGCCCGGAGTCTATCGTGGTCAACGTAGGCCGGGGCTCCGCCGTGGATCAGGAGGCCTTGGCGGAGGCACTGAATGAAGGCCGGATCTTCGGCGCGGCGCTGGACGTGGTCACGCCCGAGCCCCTGCCCGCCGACCATTCTCTGTGGGAGACCAAAAACCTGCTGTTGACCCCCCACTGCTCCGGCGACACCGCCCTGGGCTGGACCTGCGACAAGCTGGTAGAGATGTTCTGCGAGGATCTTTTCAACTATGCCGCCGGGCGGCCCATGAAGCATCTGGTGGACCGGAAACGCGGCTATTGAAACAATGCACAAGAAGCCCGTGCGCAGCTGCGCACGGGCTTCTTGTTTCTGTGCAGGGATCAGGCAAACAGGCCGTTGAATGCGGACACGAGCGCATCAGTCTCTTCTGCGGTACCCATGCACACCAGCATCACATAGTTCCCATTGGTGACGATCTTGGCATAGTTTTGCCAGCACTCCACCATGAACGGATACAGCCTGGCCTCGTTGAGCTGATAATCAATCCGGGCCTGGAAAATATCCTTGACCTTCTGCACATCGCCGGAAGAGGCCGCCTCCACCATGGCGATCTCGGCGTTCACGGCGGAGATTGCCGCCATATGGACGCTGTACTGCTTGGGCTTCAGCCCAGTCAGGCCGCTGTAACGAACATCCAGTTCCTCATCGCTCAGCTGCAGCATCATGGGAAACTCTTCCCCGGAGGACAGGTCCGTATAGAAGGCAGACAAATCCGCGCTGCTGGAACCAGAGCCCTCAGACCCGGAGCTGGAACTGCTGGAGCCGGAACTACTGGAGCTGGAACTACTGGAGCTGGAACTACTGGAGCTGGAACTACTGGAGCTGGAACCGCCGGTAGAGCCGGAGTTGGAGCCACCGGAGTTACCAGGCTTTTCCGGCTTGGAGCTGGAGGAGTTGTTTCCCGGCTTGCCGGAAGTGCCGGAGTTGCCGGAATTAGAAGAGTCAGGCTTGTCGTCCTTGTCGGCGGAGCTGTCGGCGTCGGTTTCAGCAGAGCTGTTCTCGCCGCTGGCGGCGGGATCCTGCTCATCTTCCAGGCCGCCGCCTGCCGACGCCTGTATATCTTCCACAGGCTCGCCGCTGCTGCCGGCAGAAGCGGCATCCCCGCCGCCGCAGGCCGTCAGGGGAAGGACGAATATCGCTGCCAGCAGCAGCGCCATCAGTCTTTTTTTCATACATTTCTCTCCTTATGTTTTCGTCATGAGATGCTGCAAGGGGCTTTCCGCCGATTTTGACGCAGCCGCCTGGGGAAAAGTTCCCTCTCTTCCTCATATTTTTCTACATTTTGCCGCCCTGCCTCTTTTCCGACACAGCGGGCAAAGCAAGGCCCCGCGGAAAAATCCGCGGGGCCTTGTTACGATCCGGTTTTTTACTTGATCTTGATCAGCAGCTGGCCGCCCTTGACGGTGTCGCCCTCCTTGACCAAAACCTCTTCGATCACGCCGGGCATCCGGGCGGTGATGGCGGTCTCCATCTTCATGGCCTCGATGGTGATCAGGGTCTGGTTGGCTTCCACCGTGTCGCCTGCCTTGACCTGCACCTTGCTGACTGCGCCGGGGATGGACGCGCCTACTTGGCTCTTGTCCTCGGGATCAGCCATAGGCACCTTGACGATGTTCTTCTGGGCCGCCTCGTCGGGCACCTGCACCTCCCGGCGGATGCCGTTGAGCTCAAAGCTCACGGTGCGCATACCCTCGTTGTCCACTTCACCCGGCCCCAGGTACTTGATGACCAGGGTCTTGCCGTCGGCGATGTTGACCTTGTTGGTTTCGCCGATGGCCATGCCGTGGAAGAACACATGGCTGCCCAGACGGACGATATAGCCATACTCCTTCTGCTGCTGGACATAGTCCCGGTAGACCTTGGGATACATGCAGTAAGACAGCAGTGCCCGCCAGGTGGGATTGGGATCGAATTCGCCGACCTCCTCCCGCAGCTGCTCAAAGTCCACAGGGGGCAGCAGCTCGCCGGGGCGGCAGGTGATGCTCTCTTTGCCCTTGAGGACCACCTTCTGCAGGTCCTTGGGGAAGCCCCAGGCCGGCTGGCCCATCATGCCGGAGAAATAGCTGATGGAGGAATCGGGGAAGGCCAAGCTCTCGCCCTTTTCCACGATGTTCTCGGGAGTCAGGTTGTTCTGGGTCATGAAGATGGCCAGGTCGCCCACCATCTTGGAAGAGGGGGTCACCTTGACAATATCGCCCAGCATCTCGTTGACCACGCGGTAATTCTCCTTGACGTCCTTGAACCGGTCGCCCAGGCCCAGGCTCTCCACCTGGGGCTTGAGGTTGGTGTACTGGCCGCCAGGGATCTCATAACGATAAATGTCGGTGGCGGGGCACTTGATGCCGGCTTCGAAGGAGCTGTACCGTTTGCGGACATCCTCCCAGTAGTCGGTCAAGCTCTGCAGCCGCTCCAGATCCAGCCCGGTATCCCGCTCAGTCCCTTCCAGCGCGGCGACCACCGCGTTCATGGAGGGCTGGCTGGTGAGGGAAGACATGGAGGAAATGGCGCAGTCCACCACGTCCACGCCGGCCTCGGCAGCCATCAGCAGGGCGGCCACCTGGTTGCCGGAGGTATCGTGAGTGTGGAGCTGAATGGGAATGCCGATCTCCTGCTTGAGGGTGGAGACCAGCTTCTTGGCAGCGTAGGGCTTGAGCAGGCCGGACATATCCTTGATGGCCAGCATGTGGGCGCCGCGCTTTTCCAGCTCCTTGGCCATATTGACATAGTACTTCAGGGTGTACTTATCCCGGCTGGGATCCAGGATATCGCCGGTGTAGCAGATGGCCGCCTGGCAGATCTTGCCCTGGTTGCAGACCTCATCCATGGCCACTTCCATGCCGGGGATCCAGTTGAGGGAGTCAAACACGCGGAACACGTCGATACCGCTGCGGGCAGCCTCTTTCACGAACTCGCGGATGACATTGTCGGGGTAGTTGGTGTAGCCCACGGCGTTGGCGCCGCGGAGCAGCATCTGCAGCAGCAGGTTGGGGGCCTTTTCCCGGATCATGTCCAGGCGCTCCCAGGGAGATTCATGCAGGAAACGATAGGCCACGTCGAAGGTGGCGCCGCCCCAGCACTCCAGAGAGAATGCGTCGGCCAGGATCTCGCTGGTGCCCTCCATGCCCTTGATGATGTCCCGGGTACGGACTCGGGTGGCCAGCAGGGACTGGTGGGCGTCACGGCAGGTGGTGTCGCAGATCAGCAGCTTCTTCTGGTCCTTGACCCAGTTGCAGACCGCCTCGGGGCCCTCCCGGTCCAGCATCTGCTTGAGGCCCTCCGGCCGATTTCCGGTGACGGGCGGGAAGCGGGGCGCGTCGTAAAACTCGTGGTTCCCCTCCTCTTTCAGGGAGATGCTGGCGATATACTTGAGCATCTTGGTGGCCCGGTCCTGGCTCTCCTGGATCTCGAAGAGCTCGGGGGTCTCATCAATAAACTTGGTGTGGCACTTGCCCTCCCGGAATACATCGTTGGTCAGCACGTTGGAGATGAAGGCAATGTTGGTTCTCACGCCCCGAACGTGGATCTCCCGAATGGCACGCAGGGCCTTGCGGCAGACCCCTTCGAAGGTGGTATCCCAAGTGGTGACCTTCACCAGCAGAGAGTCATAATAGGGAGAGATCACCGCGCCGGCGCCGGCAGTGGCGCCGTCCAGCCGGACGCCGAAGCCGCCGGAAGAACGATAGGCCGTGATCTTGCCGGTATCGGGGGCAAAGTTGTTGGTCGGGTCCTCGGTGGTTACACGGCACTGGATGGCATAGCCGTTCTGCTTGATGTCAGACTGCTGGGTGATGCCGATCTGGGGGTCGGACAGGGGCCGGCCCTCGGCGATCAGAATCTGAGAGCGCACCAGGTCCACGCCGGTCACCATTTCGGTAACGGTGTGCTCCACCTGGATACGGGGGTTCATCTCAATAAAGTAGTGGTGCCCCTCCTGGTCCACCAGGAACTCCAGGGTACCGGCGTTGGTATAGCCCACATGCTTGGCAATCTTCACCGCGTCGGCATACAGGGCCTCCCGCACCTGCTGGGGTACGGAAAAAGCGGGCGTGAACTCCACGACCTTCTGATAGCGGCGCTGCAAAGAGCAGTCCCGCTCAAAAAGGTGCACCACGTTGCCCTGCTCGTCGCCCAGGACCTGGACTTCGATGTGCTTGGGCTGCACCAGGAATTTCTCCATGAAGATATCGTCGTTGCCGAAGGCCTTCTTGGCCTCGGATTTGACCAGGTCGAAGTTGGTGCCCACTTCTTCCACGGTATCACAGCGGCGCATACCGCGACCGCCGCCGCCGGCCGCCGCCTTTAGAATGACGGGGAAACCGAACTCCATGGCCAGCTTCTGGGCGGCCTCACGGCTCTGAAGGGGCTCGGTGGTGCCGGGGGTGGTGGGCACACCGCACTCCACCGCGATCTGCTTGGCGGAGAGCTTGTCGCCCATCAAGTCCAGGATCTTGGAGGACGGGCCGATAAACTTGATGCCGGCCTCCTCGCAGGCCCGGGCAAAATCCCCGTTCTCAGACAGGAAGCCGTAGCCGGGATGGATGGCGTCGGCCCCGTGCTTTTTGGCCAGCTCGATGATCCGGGGAATGTCCAGATAAGCCCCCAGGGGGCTCTCGTTTTCGCCGATGAGATAGGATTCATCCGCAGCCGTCCGGAACTGGCTGTAGGTATCCTCATTGGAATAGATGGCCACTGTCTGCAGCCCCAGGTCATGGCAAGCGCGGAAAATGCGCATGGCGATCTCGCCGCGGTTCGCCACCAATACTTTCTTAAATTCCCTGCTCATTGGTCTCCTCCTTTTGGAAGCGCGCAGCGCTCATAAAATTCACTTCTGCTCCGCTACCCGGGCAGTGTTTCCCATTTCTTTACTTTCCCAGTATACTACCTGAAATATGGGCCTTGCAATCTATTCTCGCCGACAGCATGTATTTTGATGAAACTTTGCTCTTTTTTACGCAAGCGTTACTTAAGCCGTTGTTCATTTTAACAACATGCTCCGGATGCCGCGCCCGCAGAAAGGGGGCGCGGCACCGTCAGGCAGGCCGTTTTTTACAGGATGGCCTTGGTCTCCACTTCATTTTTCAGCAGCTGGGCAAAGTCCTCAAAGCTCATGGCGCCCTTGTCCTCGCCGCTGCGGTGACGCACGGAAACGGTGCTGTTCTCCATATCCCGGTCGCCCACCACCAGCATATAAGGAATCTTCTCCAGCTGGGCTTCCCGGATCTTCTTGCCGATCTTCTCGTTGCGCTGATCCACTTCCACCCGGAAGCCGGCAGCATCCAGCTTCTGGACGATCTGATTGGCGTACTCGCCGGCCCGGTCAGTGATGGGCAGCACCTTGACCTGCACAGGGCTAAGCCAGGCAGGGAAGGCGCCGGCAAAATGCTCGGTGATCACGCCGATAAAGCGCTCGATGGAGCCCAGCAGGGCCCGGTGGATCATGACGGGGCGGTGCTTCTGGCCGTCCTCGCCGATATACTCCAGTTCAAAGCGCTCAGGCATCTGGAAGTCCAGCTGGATGGTGCCGCACTGCCAGGTCCGGCCCAGGGAGTCAGCCAGGTGGAAGTCCAGCTTGGGCCCGTAGAAGGCGCCGTCCCCGGCGTTGATGACAAAGTCCTTGCCCATCTCGGTGATGGCGGCCTGGAGGGTATCCTCGGCAAAGTGCCAGATCTCCTCCTCGCCCATGTGATCCTCGGGCATGGTGGACAGCTCGATCTGATAGGTCAGGCCGAAGGTAGAGTAGATCTCATCGAAGAGCTTCACCACGTTTTTGATCTCGTCTTTCATCTGCTCCCGGGTCATGAAGATGTGGGCATCGTCCTGGGTGAAGCAGCGGACACGGAACAGCCCGTGGAGGGCGCCGGACATCTCGTGGCGGTGGACCAGGCCCAGCTCCGCCATGCGCAGGGGCAGATCCCGGTAGGAGTGAGGCTCGCTCTTATACACCAGCATGCCGCCGGGGCAGTTCATGGGCTTGACGGCGTAATCCTCCCCGTCGATGACGGTGGTATACATATTGTCCTTGTAGTGATCCCAGTGGCCAGAGCGGTGCCACAGCTCCTGGTTGAGGATGATGGGAGTGGAAATCTCCACATAGCCGTAACGCTTGTGGCACTCTCTCCAGTACTCCAGGAGGGTGTTTTTCAGCACCATGCCCTTGGGCAGGAAGAAGGGGAAGCCGGGACCCTCCTCGGTCATCATGAACAATCCCAGTTCCTTGCCCAGCTTCCGGTGATCCCGGCGCTTGGCCTCCTCGATCCGGGCCAGGTACTCATCCAGTTCTTCCTTCTTGGGGAAGGCCACGCCGTAGATCCGCTGCAGGGTCTCCCGATTGGAGTCGCCCCGCCAGTAGGCGGCGTTGCAGGCAGTGAGCTTGATGGCGTTGCCCTTGATGCGGCCGGTGGAATCCAGGTGGGGACCAGCGCACAGATCGGTGAACTCGCCCTGCTTGTAGAAGCTGATGTGGGCGTCGGCGGGCAGATCGTTGATCAGCTCCACCTTGAAGGGCTCGCCCTTCTCCTCCATAAATTTCAGAGCCTCGTCCCGGGGCAGCTCAAAACGCTCCAGCTTCAGTTTCTCCTTGCAGATCTTGCGCATCTCCGCCTCGATCTGCTCCAGATGCTCGGGAGTGAAGGCAAAGGGGGCGTCCAGGTCATAGTAAAAGCCGTTGTCGATGGACGGGCCGATGGCCAGCTTCACCTCCGGCCACAGGCGCTTGACCGCCTGGGCCAGCACGTGGGAGCAGGTGTGCCAATAGGTTTTGCGATAGGTCTCGTTTTCAAAGGTATACTGATTGTTTTCTTCAGACATGGTCGGTTCCTCCTCTTTTTCGGGGGGCAGAAAGGAAAAACAGCGCGGTGCTGTTTTTCTGCCATTCGCCTCGGTTGCCGCGCCAGCGGCGAGGGGTGAGACTGAAATCAAATTTTTTTGTTTAAAAACAAAAAAATCTCACCCCTGAACAATTTCAGGGGTGAGATACGAAATTCGTATTCCACGGTTCCACCCTGCTTGCAGTCTGCCGTGAGACTGCCGCTCGTGTCCTCTGTAACGGGAGGGCCCGTCCCGGCCTAGTGGGCATCTGCCTTTCAGCGGGCGGCTCCAAGGGGGTGACCGGTTCCGGTTCCGGCCAGGGCCGCTTGCAGCCAACGGCGGCCCCTCTCTGCTGTCTTTCCCGGATGGCGTCCTTATCCAAGCCTTTTGATCGCAGATACTATATCACGGGGCCATTTCCTTGTCAATGGACGATCTGTGAATTTTTCCGGCCGGAAAATCCCTCAAAAACCGCCGCTTTCCACAAGGCTTTTTCCCAGCAGGCCCAGCAGGCCGATCCCCTCTGCCGCCAGCAGCAAAACCGCCCGGCGGCGCAGATCCTCCCGGTTCTCCTCCCGCTCCGGGTCCTTCCGCCAGCGGGCGTAGGTCCCGGCGAAAAACTCCGCCACCACCAGCACCCCTGCCAGCAGGGGGATGTGCTGGCTCCGCCCGGGGGTAGGCAGGTAGTGCCCCACCGTCAGCAGTCCCACCAGCAGCGCGATAAACCCTCCGCTGCTCAGCAGGTACAGCCCCGTCTCCCGCTTCCGCTGCCGGGCCGGGTCCGCCCCGCCCCGGAGGCTGTTGGTGCGCGTCAGGATCACCATCACCGCGCCGAAGGCCGCCAAAATCCAGAAGGCGCTGTCCAGCTTCACCAGCCCCAGCCGTACGGACTGGATGAAATCCAGCACCCGCCGCACGCCCCAGTTGATCATCTGCCTGCCGCCTCCTTCCGCATTCCGTCAGCCGGTCCAAGGGCCGCCGGGGCAGCCCTTGGACCGGCGCTTGATCATCCGCCGTACTGCCGGAGAAAGAAGCCCAGGCCGGCCGCCAGCAAGACCAGCAGGGCCAGCAGGGTATCCCGGCTCTCCTTGACCGCCCTTCGGGCCAGCTCCGGGTCCTCCGGCGCCCGCCGGCACGGGACGTATACCGCGGCAAAGAACCGGCAGATCTCCACGATCCCCGC
>JAHHSB010000042.1 GCA_020025415.1 Oscillibacter sp.
GATTGGTGGCCACGGTCAGCGCCGCGCCGCAGCAAAAACCGCCCAGCAGCAGGGTCTTGCGGTAGGCGGCATCGCGCTTGGGCGTCTCCACGCCTCGCTTGCGGTTTACCGCACGGAGCAGCGGGCACAAAATCAGCAGGAATAGGAAAGCCACACCGGAGCGGGCGGTATTGAAGGTAAATGGCTCCACATAATTGGCTCCCACGCTCTGCGCCACAAAAGCCGTGCCCCAAATCAGAGCTGCCAGCATGGCAAAAATATTTTGACGGACAACATTTACTTTCATTTCACCTTGCTCCTGCCTGCAATCAATGATAAACTAAAAATCAAACCATCATACGGCGGGCGGGAAAAAGCGGGTTTCTCCTTTCCCAGACTGCCGTAAAATGACATTTTATCACCGGGGTGAACAAATGGCAAGGCTCCCAAGAAAATTCTATGAGGGGGACACCATATCCGTGGCCCGGGCACTTTTAGGCAAATACCTGGTCCGGATGTATGGGGACAAGCCCCTGGTGTGCCGCATTACGGAGACCGAGGCCTATATCGGCCGCTGCGACCGGGCCTGCCACGCCTATGATTATCGCCGCACTGCCCGGACAGAGACTATGTTTGGTCCCCCGGGCCATGCCTATATCTATCTGATCTACGGGCTGCACCACTGCCTGAACTTGGTGACTGAGCCGGCTGGAGAGCCCAGCGCCGTGCTGCTCCGGGGCGGCGAGCTTGTCAGCGGGCTGGAGACTATCTGCCGCCTGCGCTACGACTGTTCCCCGGCGGAATTGACGGCCTATCGGCGGAAAAATCTGCTCAATGGCCCCGGGAAGCTCTGTAAAGCGTTAGGCCTTTCCAAGAAAGAGAATGGAATGGATCTGACCGGAGATACCCTGTTTGTCTGCGAAGATCCGGCGGATTTGGGCCTGCCCGGGGCGCCTGGGGTGCCCGGAACGGAGCAGCTGTGCTGCGGGCCCCGGATCGGAGTGGACTATGCAGGAGCGGATGCCCTTCTTCCTTGGAGATTTTGGCTGGAGAAAGGAGCCGAACACAGATGATGTTTCTTTTTGACCTGGACGGAACCCTGGTAGATTCCAACGGGATCTGGAAAGAGGTGGACCGAACGTTCCTGGCCCGGCGGGGCCTACCCTATACCCGGGCCTATTACCAGGGCGTGGCCCACACCGCCTTCCCCCAGGCGGCCGAGTTCACCCGGGAGTTCTGCCATCTGGATGAGTCCTGTGAGAGCATTATGGCCGAGTGGATGGAGCTGGCCAAGGAGGCCTATGTTAGGACCATTCCCATCAAGCCTGGCGTTCGCGCCTATTTAAAGCAGTGCCGCGCCGAGGGCCGGCGGATGGCCATGGTGACCTCCAGCGTGCCGGAGCACTGCATGGCGGTGCTGCGCCAGCATGACCTGGAGCCCTTTTTTGAGCAGATCTTCTTTGCCCAGGTGCTGAAGATGGACAAGCGGGAGCCGGAAATCTTCCTCCACGCCGCCCGGGCCTGCGGGGAGCGGCCGGAAGACTGCACGGTATTCGACGACTCCCTAGCCGCCTGCCGGGCTGCCCGAAAGGCCCGGATGCGGGTCATAGGCGTGAAGGACTCCTTCTTTGACTCTGACGAAAAAGAGATGCGGGGGTTTTGCGACGTGTATATCGAAAGCTTTGAAGAGCTGCTTCTCCCCCCCAGAAAGCCTCGCTAAGGGGCGCTTTTCCCGGGAAAGGCTGTGCCCTTCCGTGCTTCAAACTCTATAAAAGGATCCCCGGGAGAGGACCTGTTCCTCTCCCGGGGATCTTTTTTGTGTTATGGGAAAGCTAATCGGTACTTCAACATTTTTTCATGTGGGCGCTGGCCGACTTGAGCATCAGCTTTTTGGTGCCTACCTGGTCGAAGGCTACCTCCAGCAGTGCATCGCCGCCCATGGGCCGGACCGAGAGCACCATGCCCCGGCCGAAGGCGGTGTGTTCCACCATGTCTCCTTGCTGGAGCTGGAGCGCCGCTCCGCCGCCTGCGGGCGTCCGTCTGGCGCCGCCCACCGAGCCGAGATGGCGGAAGCCGCTGTCCCCGTCGGCACTGGCCCTGCGGGAGGCGTGGGCAGCCGGTGCTGTACCAGCATAGGAGCGGAAGCTTTCTCCTCCGCCGCCGAAAGCGGCATCCTCTCCATCCCATCCATACGCAGGGCGTACCCGTGGCTCCGGCTTGCTGATCCACTGGATATGCTCGTGGGGAATTTCCTCCAAAAAACGGGAGGGCATATTGGCGGAAGTCCGTCCGTACAAGGTGCGCTGGCGGCAGTTGGTCAAGATCAGCTTCTCCTTGGCCCGGGTCATGGCCACATAGCAAAGCCGCCTTTCCTCCTCCAGCTCCTCGCTGTCGCCGTTGACCCGGAAGCCGGGGAAGATTCCCTCCTCCATGCCCACCACATAGACGGCGGGGAATTCCAGGCCCTTGGCCGCGTGCATGGTCATCAGGGTCACGCAGTCGTCCCCGTTCATGGCATCCAGGTCCGTGTACAGGGCGATCTCATTTAAAAAGCCTGCCAGGGTGGCGTCCTCCGGGTCCTGTTCCAAAAAGCCCAGGATGTTGGACTTGAGTTCCTGGACGTTTTCCAGACGGCTCTGGCTTTCCAGATCGTGCTTTTCCTCCAGCATCTGGACATAGCCCGTCCGCTGGCAGACGGCGTCATAAAACTCCGGCAGGGCCAGCGTGGCCCCCAGGGCCCGCAGCCCGTCGATCAGGTCGGCAAACTGCAGCAGCTTCTTAGCCGGGGACTTCAGCTCCGGGAACAGGTCTGCATTGCGCATGATCTCATAGAGGGAGACGCCTTCCCGTCGGGCCAGGGCCTCCACCTTCTCCACCGTGGCTCCGCCGATAGCCCGGGCAGGCACGTTGATGATGCGCTTGAGGCGCAGATCGTCCATGGGATTGCTCAGAACGCAAAGATAGGCCAGCATATCCTTGACCTCAGCCCGCTCAAAGAACTTCATGCCGCCGATGACCTTATAGGCCACACCGTTGCGGCTCAGAGCACGTTCCAATGCGTTGGACTGGGCATTCATGCGGTAGAGCACCGCGTTGTCCCGGAAGGCCCGGCCCCGATGATAGCCCATCAGGATATCCCCCACCACATAATTGGCCTCGTCATCTTCGTTGAAGGCGGTCTTGATGGTCACCAGCTCACCGGCACCATTGTCGGTCCACAAGGTCTTGCCCTTGCGGCCCAGGTTGTTGCAGATCACCCCATTGGCCGCGTCCAGAATGTGCTGGGTGGAGCGGTAGTTCTGCTCCAGCCGAATGGTACGGGCGTCGGGATACTGCTTTTCAAAGCTGAGGATGTTTGCAATGTTGGCGCCCCGGAAGCGGTAGATGCTCTGGTCGTCATCGCCCACCACACACAGGTTTCGCCGCCCGCCGGCCAGCAGGGCCGTGAGCAGGTACTGCAGGTGGTTGGTATCCTGATACTCGTCCACCAGCACATAGCGGAACTTGTTCTGATAGTACTCCCGCACTTCCCTGCTCTTTTGGAGCAGCTCCACCGTGCAGAAGATCAGATCATCAAAGTCCAGAGCATTGGCCGAGCGCAGCCGCTTGGCGTACTCAGCGTAGATTTTGGCTACCCGGGCCAGCCGCCAGTCGCCGCCGCTCTCCCCTGCATGCTTTTGGGCAAACTGCTCCGGCGTCTCATAGCGGTCCTTGGCGCTGCTGATGATCCCCAACACCTCTTTGGGCGGAAACTCCTTCTCGCTCAGCTCCAGGGCTTTTTCCACCTCTTTGATGACCCGCTTAGAGTCGTCGCTGTCGTAGATGGTAAAGTTTTTGTCCAGGCCCAGCCGGTCCGCGTCCCGCCGGAGGATCCGCACGCAGGCGGAGTGGAAGGTAGCGGCCCATATATCGTTGGCCCGGGCGCCCAAGCGGGCGGCCAGCCGCTCTTTCAGCTCCCCGGCCGCCTTGTTGGTAAAGGTGATGGCCAGCACCTCCCACGGGGCGGCAGGCTCCACAGCGCACAGCCGCCGGGCCCGAGGCAAGTCCTCCTTGTCCGGGCGATGGGCAAAGTCCTCCAAAAAGGCCAGGTCCTCCTCCGCGGCGTCGGCGGGGACTTCATCCGTGTCGCTGCCCCGGCCATAGGTCAGCAGGTTGAAGATCCGCTGGATCAGCACCGTAGTTTTGCCGGAGCCTGCGCCTGCCAGCAGCAGCAGCGGCCCCTCGGTAGCCATAGCAGCCTGGCACTGCATGGGATTGAGCCGCTGCAGCTCCCAGGCGATGATCTTCCGCCGAGCCTGGCAATATCGTTCTTGAAAAGTCGTCATACTCTCACCGGTTTCTATCAGTCTCGCCGTCTATTCTAGGCGAAAATGCGTTCCAGGTCAACCGCCGTTTTCACCCGGAACCCCATTTCCCGCCCTGTCGCCCAGGACCCCAAAAGCCGTTGACAAAATTTCCGGCCTGTGATACCTTTTAGGTAGACATTCGTATACCGCTATTGGGAGGTGAACTGCGTATGAAATGCAATCTCTCTGACAGTGAGTGGAAGCTGATGAATCAGCTTTGGGACCACGCGCCCATGACCATTATGGAGCTGACCGCCGCACTGAAGGTGGAGACCGGATGGACAAAGAACACGGTAATCACCATGCTCTCCCGGCTGGGGGCTAAGGGTGCCGTGACCTACCAAGAGGGGAAACGTGCTAAGCTTTACAGCCCCCTTATTATGCGGGAGAACGCTGCCAGGGCAGAGACGGAGAGCTTCCTCAGCAAGGTCTACGGCGGCAGCCTGGGCCTGATGATGAATGCCATGGTGGAAAGCCGCAGCTTGACGGAAGCCGACATTGCCGAGCTGTCCGCCATTTTGGAAAAGGCGGGAGGCGAGCAGAAATGAAGGATATTCTCATCACCTCTTCCGTGCTGATCCTGGCAATTTTGCTGCTTCGGCAGATCTTTGGCCACAATGTTTCCCGTCGGGCGATCTATGCGCTGTGGGCGCTGGTGCTGGTGCGGCTGCTGCTGCCGGTGAATCTGCCGGCCCTCAACTACAGTGTGCTCAGCGTGGCCGCCCCCATTGAGGCGAAGCTGACAGACCGGCTGACCTCCGAGGAAGCGCCTTCCGCCGGGGCAAATACGCCCGGACAAACGACTTCCCGCCAGGAGGATGGGACCCTCACGGCAGAAGCCGGGACCACCCAGAGCACAAATGTGGGGGCGGACGACGCGGCTAGGGAATCTCTGCCTCCAGAGCTTCCCCAGTCCACGCCCCGAACTGCCCGGCCCGACTCTGAAACGCTGCTCAGAGTCCTCTGGCTGTCCGGCGGCGCAGGCATGACGATTCTGCTTCTGGCGGCCAACCTGTGTTTTTGGCGGCGGCTGCGGAAAGCCCGGGTCCCCTATCCGGTCCCTGAATGCCCGTATCCGGTCTTTCTGGTGAAAGCGGGGCTGTCCTCCCCCTGCCTGTTCGGCCTGCTGCGCCCGGCCATCTATCTGACCCCTGCCGCCGTGGCCACGCCCCAGGCGTTGCGCCATGTGCTGGCCCATGAGCTGACCCATGCCCGCCATCGAGACCCTTTATGGTCGCTGCTGCGGAATCTTTGCCTGGTAATCTACTGGTTCAATCCCCTGGTGTGGGCAGCCGCCGTGGTCTCCCGTATCGACTGCGAACTCGCTTGTGACGAGGCGGCCCTGCGCCGTCTGGGCGAGGATGAGCGCATCGCCTATGGGCGGACGCTGCTCTCCCTGATCCCGGTGCAGAGAAAGCCGGTCAATCTCCTGTTCTCCGCTACCACGATGGCCTCCGGCAAGCGGCAGCTGAAAGAGCGCATTACCCGCATCGCAGAGAATCGCAAAACGGCTGCCGCCGCCCTGCTGGCGTTGGGAGTTCTGGCGGCGGCTGTCATTGTGTTTACCTTTACATCTGCCGGGAGCCAGGCCCTGACCAGGACGGAGCTGGCGGAATTCAACCAGAGCTTTTCTTCCAAAGATGGTTTTAACTTCCGCGCCCAGTTTCTCACCACCCTTTATAACAGCCCGGAGGAGATCGATCTCTACGAGCTTTTCTACAACGGCACCGGCCTGGGCGAGACTGCCTCAGATGAAGAGCGAGCCACTTTGGAGGCCCAGGGTCTTTCTTTGGAGGTAGATCTGGATAAGCTCAGCGTTTCTGGCATCGATCAGATCCTGGAAACTTACACCGGTCTGACGCTGGAACAAACGCAGAAGATCGGCGTAAATAGCTGGGAGGATCTTTCTGAATTTGACGCCTACTATCATCTTCACGGCGATACCAACGCCCAGGCCGATCCCGGCTTTGCTGCCGGAGAGCGGGACGGGGACACCATTCGGCTCTACTACAACGCCACCGGTCGCTTTTTAGGCGGCAGCTTTGTCACCGGCTGGGCCTGCTTGACGTTGGAGGCACAAAAGGATGGTGGCTATCACATCGTCTCCCACCAGCTCTGTGATGCTCCCGCCATCCCTACCGATTACCCGGAAGGAACGCCCTGGCTGACCCTTTCTTTGGACGGTGCAGCACCCTATGAGGCACCGGAAACTCAAAAGTCGGTGGGTGAGGTTCCGGAGGAAACGGGTGAGCTCCAGCAGTTTGTAAGGACCTCTGACGGGCAGATGGTGGTGCTGCACAGCGCCGGCGGCGCCCTGTGGGCGGCGGTGACGAAGGATCCGGGGCAAGAGGCTTCCTTCATTCTTCCCGGCACGGCCTTTGCCGCCTTCCCGGATGGGATGACCGTGTCGGAAGTGACCCTGACTCCCTTTGCCGGGGTGATGGGGCAAAGCGGTGTGATCCTCTCCTATCCGGAGACGACGGAAGCCGGGACCACCCAGGTCAGCGATTACTACGCCATGGGCGGCGGGCTGCCCCGCCTGCTGGCCCGCGTCTATGGGAGCGCCCAGGAGATCGACCTGGATGGGGACGGCATGAGCGAGCTGGTCTCCGCCTCTGATGAGACGGCCGGGCTCTTGTTCCTGCGGAATGGCCAGCTTTACCAGGCAGATATCTTCGCCCTGCTGGAGACGGCCTGGCCGGAGCTTTCGTTCCTGGATCATGGAGAATGGTCTCAGGAGAGCCGCTGTCTGCGGGTGCAGGGTCTGGTCGCTATGCCCGACTTGGGCGAGGGAGCCGAAGCCTGGTTCACCCGGGATATCTACTTTGACGGAGATTCCCTGCGGATCTACTGCCCCGACGGGGCCACCGCAGATCCCCTGTCCTCTCTGGTTTCCGGCGAGCTGGCCAAAAGAAATGCCTATGACGATTGACGGGTCTCCGCCCTGATGCTGGCGGACCGAAGAGACGGAGCAGCCGGGTGATACCGTACCCCAAGCCCTGCACTTTCGATCTACGAGGTGACGTTTACGGACGATGCCGTGGATCCGGAATACCGGCATGTGGCGGGCACCTGTTACTATGAGATCGACATCGTCAGCCGCACACTTTCGCTGCAGATCGTCACGGCGGAGGAAGCCAGCATAAAAAGCAAATAAAACCAAAAGCCCCCTGGAAACCGCAGTTGGTTTCCAGGGGGCTTTTTCAAGTTTCAAGAGCGATGCTGGAAGCGTTACCGGCTCAGGAACACCAAGTTCTGATCGGTAATGAAGTTGGGAACGCTGTAAAGCACCAGGATGGAGGAATACTGATCCTTCTGCTCCAGGTAGGAGCGGTCGTACAGCTCCGCCGGTTCGGGCTTACCCGTGCGCCAGGAAGTGATCTCCAGTCCGGCATCTTCCACCCAGTAGGAGATGGAATCCGAAGGCAGCCAATGGATGCCGGAGGTGGAGTACAAGGTCCCGTTGAAGTTTTCACTGACCGTCTCGGGGGTAAACACATCCTGCGGCAGGATATTCTCTTCCCTGCCCAGGGCCTCCATTATGGCGGTATAGCCGTAATAGGCGCCCAGAGTGGTCCAGTGGTGGTCGGTGCGGTAGAAGATGGGCTCGTCGGCGTGCTCCCGCAGCGTGCCCAGCAGATTCACCTGGGGAAGGCCCGTGTCCGCCACGGTGGAGTTAATCCAGGCCGCCTGATCCCAGTTTGCCGCACCGTCAGGCAGCTTGTCCTTCCAGATCTCCGCCGCGGAGGGGATCATGCCCAGATAGACCGGTACCCCGGCCCGCTCCGCCAGGCTCCGGATATAGGATAGGTTCTTCTCATCCAGCCCGTCTTCCGGCGCATCCACCCGGGAGATCAAAGTGTCGTCCTCCGCCAGGTAGACTTTGTTGAACTCCCGCTTGCCCAGCAGCCACTCCATCCGGGACTTGGCGCCCGTCCAGCCATCCCGTACCGGGAACTGGTCGGCAATGTATTCTTCAATGGATCTCATGTAGCTGCCGTCTTTCACGCCGGCCCAGGAAAATTCCGGCAGCTGCTGCAAGGTCCGGTTTTCCACCGCCGAGCGATCCCGGTCGGGCAGCAGCACATGCCACACCATCAAGCCGCCCAAAAACAGGCAGAACATGGCGGTGACCAGCCGATAATAAGTGTTTGCACGCATGATCTCTGCCTCCTCTCAGAACCGGAAATACAAGAAGGGATTGTAGCTGCCGTCCACCAGGTAGGCGGTGCATACCAGCAGACAGGCCAGCATCAATGCGGGTGTCAGGACCCGATCCACCCGGTCGGGCAGCCGGCTCCAAAGCCGCTTGCCCAGCTGGGTGGAAGCGATCACCAGGATCACCAACGTGACGGCATAGCTGCGCAGATCGAAGAAATTTCCGGCGCTCCACAGCGCCCCGCTGCCGAAGCAGGTCTTCAGATAGGCGCCGCACTGGCTCAGATCCTCAATGGCGAACAGGCCCCATCCTGCCACGACCACCACCAGGGTATAGGCATGGCGCACCAGTGCCGGCAGCCGGGCCACCAGGTCCCGGAACACATATTTCTCCAAAATCAGCCAGAGGGCAAAGTACATCCCCCAGAGGATATAGTTCCAGCTGGCACCGTGCCAGAAGCCGGTGCAGAACCATACGATGAGGATGTTGCGCAGGGTCTTGGCCTCTCCGCCCCGGTTGCCGCCCAGGGGGATATAGAGATATTCCCGGAACCAGGAGGTCAGGGAGATGTGCCAGCGTCTCCAGAACTCAGAAACGGAGTCGGCCAGATAGGGGTAGCGGAAGTTCTCCTCGAAGGTAAAGCCCAGCATCCGGCCCATACCGATGGCCATATCCGAATAGCCGGAGAAATCGAAGTAAATCTGGAAGGCAAAGGCGATCAGCCCCAGCCAGCCGCCCAGGACCGTCAGGTTCCCGGCAGCCTGATCCGCCAGGGAGGCGTCCCACAGCCCGCCGATGGAGTTGGCCAGCAGCACCTTTTTAGCCAGGCCCACGCAGAAGCGCCGAGCGCCCAGGGCAAAATTCTCCGTGTTATGGATCCGGTAGTTCAGCTCCTCGGCCACGGTCTTATACTTGACGATGGGGCCGGCGATCAGCTGGGGAAACATGGTCACGAAGGTATCGAAGG
>JAHHSB010000043.1 GCA_020025415.1 Oscillibacter sp.
CCACAGGCGGCAGATAGTGCATCACTTTGTGGACGCCCACTGCCTTGATGATCAGAGCCAGTACTACATACAAAAGGCCGGCCACCACGATGCCGCCGCAGGTATACTGGAGCTTTTCCGCAGCGCCCATAGTCGCGTAGATGCCGCTGTCCATCTCCGCCATGGCCTGGAAGCCGCCCAGGAACGCGAAGGAGGAGCCCAGGAAGGCAGGCACCTTCATCCGGGTGCACAGGTGGAAAAACAGCGTGCCCAAACCGGCGAAAAACAGCGTGGTCTGAATGTTCAGGGGCAGACCGTAGCCCTGGACCAGAATGGGGACCAGCACGGTGGCGCCGAACATGGCAAACATATGCTGCAGGCCCAGGATCAGCATCTTAGGAATCCCCAGCTCCCGGGCGTCCCGCACAGGAGCGGTGCCCATTTTCGTCTTTTCTCTCATGTGATTTCTCCCTTCAATTGGTGTTTCCGTCTCCGGGAAGGCATAAAAATACCGGCTTTTCAGCCGGTAAAAAAGGGGATGACGCTACGGTGAAAATCATGGTTTCCGCTGTGTGCCCCATCGTACGCATCCTGCTGCCTCCCCTTCTTTTCATCGTTCACATTATACAGAAAAAGGGGTGTTTTGACAAGGCCGGATCCCACAATTCCCCCAGGGAATTGTGGGAAATCGTTGTAAAAAATGTCAGTATTCAGCCTCCAGCTCCCCTAGTTCCGACTCACCCAGGACACGAATCCCTTGGTGCGCCAGCAGCTCGGCGGTGACGCCGCTGCCGGGGATCAGCGTGCGGGAAAAGCTGCCATCGTAAATCTCACCCTTCCCACAGGAAGGGCTGCGCTCTTTCAAGACCGCCGCAGTGCAGCTAAACGCTTCCGCCAGACGCAGTGCCTCTGCCGCGCCCCGCCGGTAAGCCTCGGTGACATCCTTTCCGCTCCGGGTGCTGACCCGCTCTCCCTGGCGCTCCGCCGGATCTCGGGGGGTAGGCAGTCCCCCCATCTGCTCGGGACACACGGGGATGAGCTCATAGCGCTCCATCAGCCGTTCCACTCCCGGATAGGCCTTGGATGCCCCGTCATAGCGACAGCCCACCCCCAGCAGGCAGGCGCTGATCAGGATGCGTTTTTTCATAGCCGTCCCCCCTTCAGCGGATTCGCTCTCCATTGAGTACCGCCAGTACCAGCTTGTCCCCCTCGTAGCGCAGTTTCAAAGAAAAGAAAGGTGCCTCCTCTTTCAGCAGCTTCAGGAAGATCCGGTCCCCCTCCCACTGGGGCAGTGACATAAATCGCTCCTGGGAGATCCACTCCAGTACGCCTTCGTCACACTCCTTCAGAGCTCCCGTCCAGTCGGTGGCGGTGAATAGATGCATATACTCCGTGTCCCACTGGTCGGAAATAAAGGTCACGATGCCCCGGTAGCGCCACTGGGTCAGCGTCAGGCCCGTCTCCTCCCAAGTCTCCCGCAGGACGCACTCCTCGGGGCTCTCATCTTCCTCGAATTTTCCGCCTACACCGATCCACTTGTCGTGGTTCAAGTCATTTTCCTTTTTCACGCGATGAAGCATGAGATACTGCTGCTCCCCCTGCTCCTCCCGCTGGATATAGCACAGCGTGGTCTGTAGGCCCCAGCCAGGGCCCGGATGCGCCTTTTTCATATGCTCGTTCTCCTCCCGCGCCGGTTTCGGCGCTCCCGGAGCGGCCGCTTTTCCGCTCTCTCGTCTGCTCCGCATTATACCAGAGCCAGCCCCTTTGTTCAAGCGCTCCCCCTCTTGCCTTTTTCCTCTCCGGTCGGTTATACTGAAACTATCCCAGCCGGAATTTCCGGCGGCAACAGAAAGGATGCGTGTGATGGAACTTCGTCCAGGCCGCTATCGCCATTTCAAGGGCAAGGAATATGCCCTCATCGCCCTGGCCACCCACTCCGAGACGCAGGAGCCCATGGTGGTCTACCGGGCCCTGTACGGAGAGCGGGGGCTGTGGGTCCGCCCCGCCGCCATGTGGAGCGAGACTGTGGAGCGGGCTGGATGGAGCGGTCCCCGCTTCACCTACCTGGGCCCCCTGGAGCCGGGGGAGAACGGGCTGGAATAAGAAAAGGTCATCGGCAATATGCCGATGACCTTTTCTTTTCAGGGAAGCTCAGAATTCGTAATCCACCGCCACCCGGTCCACCCGGATGGACTTGCACAAAGCGGAGACGGCCTGATGCCGGGGATCGGCCTTGTAGACGGCCAGATCCTCCAAAGAGGCAAAATCAGACACCAGCACCGCGTCATAATTGTCCGTGCCCACATTTTTGGCCACCTCAGAGCGCAGCAGCTGAGGAATAACCCCCTGCAGCCCCCGCAGCCCGTTCAGGAATTGCTCCTGCTCGGCCTCGGTGCCGGGGCGGAATTTCCACATCACGATATGACGGATCATGGCTTACCCCCGCTTGTTGTAGGCTTCGATGCCCAGCGCCAGCAGGTCCATAGCCCGCTCCAGGTCGGTCTGCTTGAGCACATAAGCGATGCGGATCTCGTTTTTGCCCTTGCCGGGGGTGGCGTAGAAGCTCTCGCCGGGGGCAAACATCACGGTGTCGCCATGATCCTCAAACTCCTCCAGCAGCCAGGTCTGGAAGCGGTCGGCGTCGTCCACGGGCAGGGCGGCCATGATATAGAACGCGCCCTTGGGGCACTCGCACACCACACCGGGGATTTCCTTGAGCTTGGCCATGGCCGTATCCCGGCGGCGCTTGTACTCTTCCCGCACCTTGGCAAAATAGCTGTCATCCACGGTGTAGAGGGCGGCGGCACCGATCTGATCCAGCGTGGCAGAGCACAGGCGGCCCTGGCAAATCTTCATGGCATGGGCCATGAGCTCTTTATTGCGGGAGATCAGCACGCCCACACGGGCGCCGCAGGCGGAAAAGCGCTTGGACACAGAGTCGATGATAATCACATTCTCCGCTGCGTCGGGGAACTCCGCCAGGCTGGCCAGCTTCTCACCGCCGTAGACGAATTCCCGGTACACCTCGTCGCCGATGACGAACAGGTCATGCTCCTTGGCAATGTCCACAATCATCCGCATCTCCTCCCGGGTCAGCACCGCACCGGTGGGATTGCCGGGGTTGGTGACCATGATGGCCCGGGTGTGCTCGTTGATCTGGGATTCGATCTTGGCCCGCTCAGCGTAGTGATAGCCCTCTTCCGGGGTGGTGGGGATGGGGTGAATGGATCCGCCGGTCACCTGGACAAAGGTGTTGTAGTTGGGATAGAAAGGCTCGGGAATCAGGATCTCGTCCCCATCATCCAGAATGCAGGCCAGGGCAATCTCCAGCGCCTCGCTGCCGCCGGTGGTGGCCAGCATATCCGCCGTGTCAAAGTGGATATCCAAGCGGTCGTAATACTCCTTCACCGCCTCCAGAAATACCGGCACACCGGCGGAAGGGGCATACTCCAGCACCGGCTGGTGAAAACCACGCACTGCGTCAAAAAAGGCAGCCGGGGTCTCGATGTCAGGCTGACCGATATTCAGATGATAAATTTTACGGCCCTTGGCCTCTGCCGCCAGGGCATAGGGGTGGAACTTCCGCATGGGCGACAGGCCGCAGCGCTCGATCTTACTGGAAAATTTCATACCAGTGTCCCTCCTTGTATATCTCAAACAAATATACCTCATTGTAGCACAACCGCAAAGTCTGTCAACACAATGCTTATCCAGCTTTGGGCTGCTTTGCGCCGGAATTTTTGACACTCTTGTCAGTTTTCCCAGACAGCTTTCCCCGTTTTCCATCAAAAAAACGAGAAAAGGCGTGCTTTTCCAGCACGCCTTTTTCTTTACAGTTCATCACCAGGAGCATCTGGCAGGGGATCTGCCTCCGCCCCAGGCGCGGCAGCATCCGTCCCCCGCATCTGCAGCTCCTGCCAGCGCTCCCGGGTAATGAGCAGCTGGCGGGGCTTGGAGCCCTCGAAGGGGCCGACAATGCCCCGCTCCTCCATCTGGTCCACCAGACGGGCAGCCCGGGAATAGCCCAGCTTCAGCCGCCGCTGGAGCATGGAAACGGAGGCCTGTCCCGTCTCCAGAACCACGTCCACTGCTGCGGGCAGCAGCTCGTCGCACTCGTCAGCAGGCTTGGGAGCAGCAGAAGGCTTGCCGGCGCCTTTCTCCTTCTCCTGCAGGCTCTCTTCGATCTTCTGCAGCACTTCCTGATCGTAATGGGCCTCGCCGCTTTCTTTGACGTAGGCCACCACCCGGTCGATCTCCTCAGGGGTGATCATGCAGCCCTGCACCCGGGTGGGCTTACCCGCCCCCAGGGGGGCATAGAGCATATCGCCCCGGCCCACCAGCTTCTCGGCGCCGGTGGTGTCCAGAATGATCCGGGATTCCAAGGAGGAGGCCACGGCAAAGGCGATCCGACTGGGAATATTGGCTTTCATCAGTCCGGTAATCACGTCGGCGGAGGGCCGCTGGGTTGCGATCACCAGGTGCATGCCGGCAGCACGGCCCATCTGGGCCACCCGGCAGATGGACTCCTCCACCTCCTTGGCGGCCACCAGCATCAGGTCAGCCAGCTCGTCGATCACCACCACTACGGAGGGCAGGGGGCTCAGCTCCTCGTTGGCCCGGGCCAGCCTGTTATACTCTTCCAGCTTCTTCACGCCGTGCTCAGAAAAGAGCCTATAGCGCTTCATCATCTCAAATACCGCCCACTGCAGCGCGCCGGCGGCCTTCTTCGGGTCCGTCACCACGGGGATAAGCAGATGGGGGATGCCGTTGTAGGGGGCCAGCTCCACCATCTTGGGGTCCACCATGATGAAGCGGACCTCATCAGGAGTGGACTTATACAGCAGGCTGATGATCAGCGAGTTGGTACACACGGATTTACCGGAGCCGGTGGTACCGGCAATCAGGACATGGGGCAGCTTTTCGATGTTGCCGATCACGTTCTTGCCCCCGATGTCCCGGCCCAGGGCAAAGGCCACCTTGGAGCTGTGCTCCACAAACTCCCGGGACTCGATCACATCCCGGATGAGCACCGGCGTCACCTGCTTGTTGGGCACCTCGATGCCCACCACGGAGATCCGGTCGGGGATGGGGGCGATGCGCACGCCAGAAGCGCCCAGGGCCAGAGCAATATCGTCCGCCAGATTGGTGATCTTGGAGAGCTTGACGCCCTGATCCAAGGTAAATTCATAGCGGGTAACGGAGGGGCCGTGGACCACCTCGCCGGGATGGGCATCCACACCGAAGCTGGTCAGGGTCTCCGCCAGGCGGCGGGAATTATTCCGCAGCTCCGCCCCCACCTCCGCATAATTGGAGCTTCGATTCTCATCCAGCAAGCTGATGGGTGGGAAGTGATAGGGATCTCCGTCGGCCGTCAGCCCTTTCTCGATCTCCTCGGTCACGGCCACAGTGGCTGCCGCCACCTCTCCGGCACTCAGGCGGGTCTTCTCCGCCTCCCCACTGGAAGCAGGCTGGGCCGGCTCGTGTACCTGCACCGGCGGATCCGCGGGCTTTTCCCGGGGAATGGCCGGGACCGGCTTTCTAACGGGAGCCAGGGCCGGCTCCGGCTCCTGGACGGGGCGCACTTCCTCCTCACAGGTCCCGTTCCCGCCGGTCAGTACCTGATCCGGCGTGGCCTGCTGGTCAGACTTATGACGGAAAAAGCCGGTGAAGATGCCGGACTTTTTCTTCTCAACCGGCAGCTCGCCATCATCCAGGGGAATGTCGATCTGGGGTCTGGCCCGGCTGGTGTCTGCACGCCGGAGCGGCTCTTGGGGTACCACATGGATAGCGGGAGCCTTGATCGGCTCGGGCTCAGATTCCTCCTCATACGGGACCCAGTTGCGCCGTTTTTCCAGCAGCGCACCCAGCGTCAGGTGGAACGCCGCCATCAGCAGCACCACAAACAGAGCCGTAAAGAAAATGATGGACGCGATCCTGGAAAAGACCGCCACAGACCCCAACGCCAGAGCGCCGGAAATAGCGCCGCCGGAGTGCAGGGCATTGCCGGACTTCCAGAGTATGGGCAGGATCTTCGCCGAGGACTCATATGTAGCCGTGACCAGCGCCATGTGGGCCAGAGAGCCGAACACCAGGGGCAGCAGCAGCGCACAGCTCACCCGCAGCTGGACCGGACGGCCATGATGGAACAGCAGGATCAGTGCCGCCAGCAGCAGCGACGGACCTGCCAGCCAGTATCCGTAACCAAACAGGCCCTTGATCACCTTGGCCAACCAGTCGATAAAAATGGCCTGAATGCCAAAATAGCTCACCGCCACACACAGGGCCAGCAGCAGGAAGATCCCGCCCCACAGCTCCCTGCGGATGGGGCGCTTTTGCGGCTGGCGGGTGGAACTGCGGCTTTTAGACCCGGACTTGGAGCCGGAACTGGAGCCGCTTTTTTTGCCGCTGCCGGTGGCGCTTGTTCTTTTCTTCGTGGATGCGGCCAAAGCCGGCACCTCCTCTTCTGTAAACCTTTACAAAATGGCAGTGAGTATCAGCGTCACGGCGCCCGCCGCCCAGCAGTAGTAGGCGAACCAGCCGAACTTGCCCTTATCGGCAATCATACGGATCAGGCGGATGCACAGGTAGCCGGAGACTGCCGCCGTCACGATGCCCACCAGATAGACGGGCAGCTGCCCGGCATCGACGCCACCGGTCTTGACCACATCCATCAGCTCCAGCAAATTGGCGCCCAGGATGGCAGGAATGGACAGCAGGAAGGAATAGCGCACAGCAAACTTCCGGTCAAAGCCCACGAAGGTCCCGGCGCAGATGGTCATGCCGGAACGGGAGATTCCTGGACAGGTAGCAATGGCCTGCGCCGCGCCCACCAGCAGGGTGTCCCGCATGGTAGCCGTCTTTTCCGTTTTATGTCCTCGTCTGACCCGGTCACTGAGATAGAGCAGCACGCCGGTAGCCAGCAGCGCGCAGCCGATGAATACCGTATTGTAATACAGCTGCTCGATCACGTCCTTAATGGGCAGGATCACCGCCAGGGGCAGCGTGCCCACGATAATCATCAGCATCAGCCGGCGGGCCGGCGGCGTCTGGCGGGTACTGCGGTGATGAACCAGATCCCCGATAGCCCGGAAGAATTCCAAGATCATCTCCAAGATATCCTTCCAATAGACCACAAAGACGGCAAACAGCGTTCCCAGATGCAGCAGGATGTCAAAAAACTGGTGCTCATCCCCCACAGCCGACAGGTTCAAAAGATTCTGTGCGATGGACAAATGGCCGGAACTGGACACCGGCAGAAATTCTGTGATGCCCTGAATCAGTCCCAGCAGAAACGATGAAAAAATGGACAAGATCTGATTCCTCCAAAACTCATATATGAGGTAGTATAGCATGACCAGGCGGTAAATTCCAGTAATATTTCCACGGCTGCCAGCCGCCAAGATCTGGATTTTTTTCAAAAAGGCAGCGGCAGACCCAAGGGTCCGCCGCTTTGGGAATCCTTCATTGCAGCGCCTGCAGCGCGGCCTTGGCCGCGGCCTGTTCGGCTTCTTTTTTGCTGTGTCCCTGGCCCTTTCCCACCACGCTGCCGTTAAGCAGAACCTCCGCCTCGAAGGTCTTGTTGTGGTCTGGACCGAATTCGCCCACCACCTGGTAGAGCAGGACCTGGTCGGCCTGTCTCTGCACCAGTTCCTGCAGGGCGGTCTTATAGTCCCGGCGGCGTTCTTCCACCGCCTCTTCCTTCTCCGCATCCAGCAGCACCCGGTGGATGAGCCTGGCCGCCTCCTGGATGCCGCCGTCCAGATACACCGCGGCAAACACGGCCTCCGTGGCGTCAGCCAGGATGGAGGTCCGGGTGCGGCCGCCGCCGGCCTCTTCTCCCCGGCCCAGCTTCAGATGCTGCCCCAGTTCCAGCTTCTGCGCCACCTCGTAGAGGCTCTGTTCGCACACCAGCGCCGCCCGGATCCGGGTCAAATCCCCCTCCGGAAGGTCGGGATGCTGTTTGAAGAGGAATTCCGCTGTCACAAAGCCCAGCACCGAATCCCCCAGAAATTCCAGCCGCTCATTGCTGTTGAGATGCTCGGAGCGGTGCTCGTTGGCATAGGAGCTGTGGCTGAGCGCCTCAGCCAACAGCTGTGGCTGACGGAAGTGATAATTCAATTTTTGTTCCAATACCTCCATGGGGCTGCCTCCTGTCAGAAAAGGAAACCCCGCGGGAAGCGGGGTCTTCTCTGGTATTGTGCCTTACTTATTCAATTTGCCGGCGAGGAAGTGAACCGCATCGCCCACCGTTTTCAGGCCGGAGAGCTCGTCTTCTTCGATCTCGCCCACATCGAACTCCTCTTCCATGGCCATGATGAGCTCCACCAGATCCACAGAGTCCGCGCCCAAATCCCCGTCAAAGGAGGTGTTCATGGTAACTTCATCGGGCTCCACGGCAAACTGTTCCGCCACCAAATCCTGCATCGTCTTCAAAATTTCTTCATGGGACATGCTCATTTTCACTCCTTAGGAAAAGTCGGTTTTTCTTGGGTAATCATACGGCAACGCCCCAGTCCTGTCAATAGGTATTTAGTCTTTTTCCTGGGTCTTTTCCAAACGCATATAGCTGATGTTTTCCTCAATGTCCTGAATGAAGCCGCTCTGGGCAAAGGCAATGGCCTGACGCACGGCATTGAAAATTGCCCGGGCGTCGGAGCTTCCGTGGGCCTTGAGCACCGGCTTGGAGATGCCCAGGAAGGGCGTGCCGCCCACCTCACTGGGATCCAGGAGCTTTTTGACAGAGCCGAACTCGTTTTTCACCATCAGCGCCGCCACCTTGGTCTTGGTGCTGGTCAGGAACATCTGCTTGACGGCACTGGCCATCAGCTTTGCAGTGCCTTCGATGGTCTTGAGCATCACGTTGCCGGTGAACCCATCGGCGATCACCACATCGGTGCCCCCCATCATCACCGAGGAGGCCTCCACATTGCCCACAAAGTGGATCCGGCCGGCGTCGGACGCCTCTTTGAGCAGTGTGTAAACCTGATGGCGCAGCTCGTCGCCCTTTTCATCCTCCGTGCCGATGTTCAGAAGGCCCACCCGGGGCTGCTCCAGCCCCATCATCCGCTTGGCAAAAAAGCTGCCCAAAAAGGCAAACTGAAGCAGATACTCCGGCGTGCACTCAGCGTTGGCGCCGCAGTCGCACAGCACCATGTGGCCGCCGGCGCAGGGCACCAGGGGCGCCATGGCCGCCCGGCGAATCCCCCGGATGCGCTTGACCACCAGGGTGGCTCCGGAGAGCAGGGCCCCAGTAGAACCGGCAGAGATGAATGCGTCCCCCTCGCCATCCCGCAGCATGGTCAGGCCCACCGTCAGGGAGGAGTCTTTCTTCCGCTTAAAGGCCATGGCCGGGTCATCCGTCATCTCCACCACCTCCGTGGCGTTTCGGATAGTCAGTCCCTGGGGCAGCGTCTGCACGCCGCAGGCGGCCGCGGCCGCCTGCGGCGTGCAGACGCTGC
>JAHHSB010000044.1 GCA_020025415.1 Oscillibacter sp.
GGGAAAAAGCCCCGGCGCCGAGTGGGAAAAGATGGCGCCGATATGGTCCGCCACCGTATACCCCTCCGTCTCCCCCTCCTGGGTCATGACATTGCAGACATAGACCTTTAGAGCGTTGGTGTGCAGGATCGCGTCCACGATACCGTCCACCAGCAAATTGGGAATGATGCTGGTATACAAGCTGCCCGGCCCCAAAATAATCATATCCGCGTCCCGAATGGCGCACAGCGCCTCTGCCAGCGCCGGGGGGCGCTCCGGTAGCAGCCGGACCCTTCGGATCCGACAGTTCTGTTCTTTTTTGCAATAGGAGATTCGGGACTCCCCCACCACTCTGGTGCCGTTTTCAAACTCCGCTTCCAGCTGCACGTCGGTGGTGGTCACCGGCAGCACCCGGCCCGTGATGGCCAGGACCTCGCTCATGCGGCTCACCGCCACGTCGAACGACGGAGAGATCCCATTCAAGGCCGCCAGAAACAGATTGCCAAAGCTCTGCCCCGCCAGCACGCCATCTTGAAAACGATAGTGCATCAGCTCCGCCATCAAGGGCTCTGCATTGGCCAGCGCCTCCATACAGTTGCGGATATCTCCCGGGGGCAGCATCCCCAGATCCTCCCGCAGGCGGCCGGAGCCGCCGCCGTCATCCGCCACCGTTACCACCGCAGTGAGATTCTCCGTATAGTTTTTCAGACCCCGCAGCATGGTGGAAAGGCCGTTTCCCCCGCCGATCACCGTGATCCGGGGACCATACAGCCGGGAATATGGTATTTGTCTTGTTCTCATAAGCTCCTCTTGACAAAACACAGCGCCATCGCTCTGGGCTCCTTGGGCCGTTGGGAAACCTCAGTTCCGCCCCAGATCCCGATGGTTTTCCAGCACCTGATACCCCGCCTGCCGGATATATCCGGCCAGAGCGTGGGTCACCGCCACAGATCGGTGATGCCCGCCGGTGCAGCCCACGGCGATCACCAGAACGGTCTTCCCCTCCTCGGCATAAAGGGGCAGGGTATAATCCAACAGAGACTGCAGCCGCTTCATAAATTCCCCGGTCTGGGGCGAGCGAAAAACATAGTCATAGACCTGTTGATCCAGTCCCGTTTTCTTCCGCAGCTCCTCCACATAAAAGGGATTGGGTAAAAAGCGCACATCAAAGACCAGGTCCGCCTCCATGGGCAGGCCGTACTTGAAGCCAAAGGATGTAATGCTGACGCTCATGCCCCCCTTGGCGCCCTTGGCGTCAAACAGCCGCAGCAGCTCGCCCCGCAGCTGGGCGGTGGACATCCGGGTGGTGTCGATGACAAACTCCGCCCGCTCCTTTACCGGAAGCATCAGCTCCCGCTCCTTGCGCACCGCGTCCTCCAGCGAGTCGGCGCCGTCCCGCAGGGGATGGCGCCGACGGGTTTCCTTATAGCGCTTGATCACCGTCTCGGGACTGGCGTCCAAAAATAGCAGCCTGCAGCTGGCCTCCATGGTCTTGAGCTTATCCAGCACCTCAAATAACTCGGTAAAGGAGCTGGCCGTACGCACATCATAGACCAGGGCCACCCGGTCATAGCGGCCATTGCCGCCGGCGCAAAACTCCGCAAATTTCAGAATCATGGCCGCTGGCATAGTATCCACAATGTAAAAGCCCATATCTTCCAAAAAAGAAGCAGCCTTGCTCTTTCCCGCACCAGAAAGTCCGGAAATAATCAGAATCTCCATATCCACCCACCTCATCTATACGGCCTGTCTGTCCGGGCCATCGGGGACCGATCTGGCCGGTCCCCGCTCTGTCCATCCCGCAGGATCTTGACCTCCGGCTCTAGACGGACTCCGGTCTTTTCCAAAACCGCCGCCTGCACCTGCCGGATCAGCTCCGTCACATCGGCAAAGCTGGCGCCACCCCGGTTGATCACAAAGCCCGCGTGCTTTCCCGACACCTGGGCGGCTCCCACCGACAGTCCCTTCAAGCCGCACTGGTCGATCAGCGCCGCGGCATAGTGCCCCTCCGGACGCTTGAAGGTGCTGCCCGCGCTGGGATACTCCAAAGGCTGGCTGGCCTTTCGCTTGGTCATCAGCTCCCGCATGCACGCGCCGATGGCCTCCGGGTCACCGGGGCTCAGGCGCAGCACCGCGTGGAGGACCACCGCATCCGGCCGCTCCGTCAGCACGCTGTGCCGATAGCCGAAATCCAGCTCCTCCCGGCTCAGCAAGCGGACCCCCTCCTCGGGGAACAGCACCGCAGCGCTTTCCACCACCTGGGCCATCTCCCCGCCGTAGGCGCCAGCATTCATGCACACCGCGCCGCCCAGGGTCCCAGGGATCCCATGGGCAAATTCCAGGCCCGTTAATCCCTGGCGGCGGGCAAACTCCGCCAGCCGGGCCAGGGAAACGCCGCTCTCCGCCTGAATCGTATCCGGCTCCTCCCCGAGCTCCAGCTTCTGCAGGCCCTCCACCGTCTGGATCACCAGCCGGTCCAGGCCCTCGTCTGCTGCCAGCAGATTGGAACCCTTTCCTATCACCAGGGGCCGGGCCCCACAGGAGGCCGCAAAATTGGCCAGCAGCACCAGCTGCTCGCCGCTGGCGGGGAAAGCCATTCTCTTGGCCGGGCCGCCAATCTGAAAGCTTGTATAGCGGCTCAGCGGCACATCGCACATCATCTTCAGGTCCGGAAGATATTCCCGCACCTTTTGATCCAGTTCCTCACACCAACCCATGGCTCCCTCCCGTCAAGTCCTTGATTATTTTGCCTTCGGCAGCAGCGCCGCGCCGATGACACCGGCGTCATTGCCCAGCTCCGCCGCCACGATCCGGGTCATGGCGCCCCCGTGGCGGGCGTAGCACTCTTTTTCCACCAGGGCCTGCAGCGGCTCGAGCAGCAGCTCCCGCCGCTCATTGCTCACACCGCCGCCCAGTGCCAGCACCTGGGGCTGAAAAATATTCACCAGATTAATCACGCCGGCAGCCAGATAGGATAAGTACCGCAGCCGCAGCTCCTCACCCGCCGCGTCTCCCCGGGCCGCAGCCAGAAAGGCCGTCCGGGCGGTCACTTCCCCCTGCTCCGCCGCCAGGGCGGCCAGGCCGCTGTCCGGATTCTGCTGGATCATCTCCCGTGTCATGCGCACCAGGCCCGTGGCGGAGGCGTACGCCTCCCAGCAGCCCCGACGGCCACAGTTGCACAACACGCCGTCTTTCTCTATCACCATATGCCCCACCTCTCCGGCCATGCCAGAGCCGGCATACACTTTTCCGTTCAGAATCAATCCGCCGCCGATCCCGGTCCCCAGCGTGATGACGATAAAGTCCTGGGTCCCCCGGCCAGTGCCGCAGAAATACTCACCCACGGCGGCGCAGTCGGCATCGTTGCCCAAATAGACGGGCACATCCAGATGACGGCGGAACAGTTCCCCCAGGGGCGCGCCGGTGAGGGGGATATTGCACGTATAGATCACCTTGCCCTCCGCTGCTGCGCCGGGGATGCCGATGCCGGTCCACGCCAGCTCCCGCGGGGGAATACCGGCCTCTCTGGCCACGTCCTTCACCAGCTCCGCCAGCAGGCGGGCAAAATCCTCCGCCCCGGTAAAAGCAGGCAGCGGCGCCTTGCGAATCGCCAGCAAGCGACCGTCAGCATCGCACACACCCGCTTTGAGGTTGGTGCCTCCCACGTCAATTCCAGCGTACATTCTGCTGCCGCCTCCTTCCCCTTGCTTTATTCCTTGCCTTCCGCCCGGCGATCCACCCGGCGGGCCAGCTCCTCGGCGGCATTGTAGCCGTAGCGGCGGTGACGGTTGTTCATGGCCGCCACCTCCACAATGCTGGCCAGGTTTCTGCCTGGCCGCACCGGGACCGTGACACAGGGCACATCCAGGCCCATGATATCCAAAAAATGATCCTCAATGCCTAGGCGGTCGTAAAACTTGGCGCTGTCCCACTGCTCAAACTTAACCACCAGGTCGATCTGAGCGCTGTTTTTCACCGCCTGCATGCCAAACAGCTGCCGCACATCGATGACGCCGATGCCCCGCAGTTCCATGTAATAGCGGATAATCTCCGGCGCTGTGCCCACCAGCTGGTTGGAAAAACGCCGAATCTCCACCGAGTCATCCGCCACCAGGCGGTGTCCCCGGGAAATCAGCTCAATGGCGGTCTCGCTCTTGCCGATGCCCGACTCTCCCATCATCAGCACGCCCTCGCCGTACACGTCCAGCAAAACGCCGTGCTGGGTAATGAACGGCGCCAGCTTGCGGCTGAGATAATCCACCGTCTGACTGGTAAAGGCCACGGTGGTCAAAGATGTGCGCAGCAGCGTGCGGCCATGCTCCTGGGCGCTTTGCAGACACTCCGGGAAGCACCCCAGGTTTCGGGAGATGACCAGAGCCGGGATATCATACAAAAACAGGTCGTCAAAAGCCCGCTTGCGTTTGTCAGCGGGCAGAGAATCCAGGTAGGTATATTCCGCCTTGCCGATCACCTGCAGACGCCGAGGATCGAAATAATCAAAAAAGCCGGAAAACTGCAGACCCGGACGATTTACTTCCAGTATGGTTAAAACCGCCTCATCGTAGTCGCTGCCGCGATAAAGGACCTCCAGGTCAAATACGTCCACCAAATTCTGAACCTTTGGAATGTTCTCCCGCATGCTTTCCAACTTCCTTTCTCTTGGCCGGGGTATGGCAAAACCCTGTCAGGCAATCGTTTTTCAGCCGATTTTTCAGCGCCAGGCGCCGTGTTCCTGCGGGGCAGGCCCTGCCCCGGAATGATTGGTGTTATTATATAATAATCGGTGTCGTTTCGCAATACCTTCCGCGATGCCCGGTTATTTTGAAAGAAACTGCATTTTTTCGAATTTTGTACTTGCATTTTCCTCTCCTTTCTGTTATCATACTATCCGTGCCTGTTTCAGGCTGCATTTCGACATAGCAAGGAGGTGCAACGGATGGCTAAGTGCGAGTTTTGCGATAAGGGCGTAACCTTCGGCATTAAGGTTTCCCACTCCCACAGACGTGCCAATCGTCCCTGGAAGCCCAATGTAAAACGTGTCAAGGCTATTGTGAACGGTACGCCTCGCCATGTATATGTTTGTACCCGGTGCCTGCGTTCCGGTAAGGTTACCCGGGCCGTCTGATTTCTTCATAACGACCAAAAAATCCCCGAGCCACAAGGCCCGGGGATTTTTCGTTCTTCCAAAACCGAAAGAGAAGGGACGGGGCGGCCAACGGCCGTCCCATCCCTCCTCTTTCCTATTTCAGCTCTGGTACATCCAGCTGATCTCCACCTCGTCCTTTTTGGCCCGGGTCATCAGCTCAGTGACCACATCCCGCACCTGCTTGCCCCGGTAGAGGATGTCATAGACGCAGTTGCAGATGGGCATATCCACGTTTTTCCCAGCTGCCAATTGATGGACACTCTCGGCGGCGTAGTAGCCCTCTACCACCGCGCCCACTTCCTCCATGGCCTGCTGGGGCGTCTTTCCCTGGCCAATGAGGATGCCTGCCCGGCGGTTCCGGGAATGCATGGACGTACAGGTCACGATCAGATCACCCATGCCTGCCAGGCCGCCGAAGGTCAGCCGGGAGCCGCCCAAAAGCTCACCCAGACGGGCGATCTCACCCATGGCGCGGGTCATCAGCAGGGCCTTGGTATTGTCCTGATAGCCCAGCCCATCACACACGCCGCAGCTGAGCGCCACCACGTTTTTCAGGGCACCGGAGAGCTCCACACCCACGATATCGGGACTGGTATAGACTCGGAAATACGCGTTCATAAAGGCGTCCTGCACCAGTTTGGCAGCCGCCGCATCGGCGCAGGCGGACACGCAGCCCGTAGGCAGGCGAACCCCCACCTCCTCTGCATGAGAAGGTCCGGAAAGGGCAACCACTTCACACTTCCCACCGATCTCTTGGCTCAAGATCTGGCTCATACGCAGGTTGGTATCCCGCTCGATGCCCTTGGAGACAGAAACCAATACCGTCCCAGGGCGCAGGAAGGGTGCCGCTTTTCGCCCCGTCTCCCGCACAGCGAAAGACGGGCTGGCAAAGACCACCATATCCGCCTCTTCCACACAGCGGATATCGCCGGTGATCTCCAAAGACTCCGGCAGTTTAACCGATTTCAACAAGGGGTTTTCCCGGGTCTTGCGCAAAAGTTCCGCTTTTTCCGGGTTGTGGGACCAAAGAGTGACTTTGTGGCCGTTATCGCACAGTACCAGCGACAAGGCGGTTCCCCAGCCGCCGGTACCCAACACCGCTGCTTTCATGAATGGCCCTCCGATTATTTATGATGAAAATGAAATTTAGACTCCGTTCCGGTCACCAGGCGCTTGATGTTGGCCCGATGCTGCCAAACCACCAGCCCGCCGATCAAAAAGCCCAGGATCACGATCTCCACATAGGGATAACAGAACCAGGTGGCAAAGGGAAAGCTGGCCCCGGCCCACACCGAGCCCAGGGACACATACCGGGTCAGAACTGCCAGGAGCAGGAACCCGCCCCAAACCACCAGGGCAATCCGCCAGTCGATCATGATGGCGATGGTACCGCCGGAGAGGATACCCTTGCCGCCCTTGAAATGGAACATACAGGGAAACATATGGCCCAGCAGGCAGAAAAGCCCCGCCCAGTAATTGGCCAGAATGGGCCAGCTGGGGGCCCAGGCGCCGCTCACCGTCACCAGGCCAAAGAGCAGCTCGCTTCCCCACACCGCCAGCATGGCCTTGAGCACATCGCAGAAGATAACCACCGCCGTCAGCGGCCCGCCGAAGGTCCGGTAAAAGTTGGTCAGACCCGCGTTTCCGCTGCCGTGGTTACGCACGTCATCCCGCAGGATATACTTCGATACGATCACCGCGCCGTTGAAGCAGCCCAGAAAGTACGAGCCCACCGCCGCGCACGCCAGTACCAGGGCGATCCCCCAGGTGGGCGTGACGCCCTGCGGCGCCGTTGCCAGCACGTCTATCAACACCGTCACCGCTTCATTCCCCCTTATCACCTTTCTGGCGGATGGTCAGCACGATTGGTGTTCCCATCAGTCCAAAGGTATTGCGGATGCAGTTTTCAATATACCGCTGATAGGAGAAATGGAACAGCCGAGCATCGTTGCAGAAGATGACAAAGTGGGGCGGCCGGATGCCCACCTGGGTCATATAGTAGATTTTCAGGCGGCGGCCCTTGTCGGAAGGCGGCTGCACCCGAGTCTGGGCATCTTCCAGCACGTTATTGAGCATACCGGTGGTGATGCGCATGGATGCCTGGTTGCTCACCGCCACAATCAGCTCAAAGAGCTTGTGGACCCGCTGACCGGTCAGGGCAGAGATAAACAGAATGGGCGCATAGGTCATAAAGCCCAGGTCCCGGCGGATATCCGCGGTCATCCGGTCCATGGTCTTGTCGTCCTTGTCAATCAGGTCCCACTTGTTGACCACAATGATGCAGGCCTTCCCCGCCTCGTGGGCCAGGCCCGCGATCTTGGTATCCTGCTCGGTGACGCCCTCCTGAGCGTCGATGAGGATCAGGCACACATCTGCCCGGTCGATGGCCATGGTGGCCCGAAGCACGCTGTATTTTTCGATGCTCTCCTCCACCTTGGACTTCCGGCGCATACCGGCGGTATCAATCAGCACAAAGCTGCCGTAGCTGTTTTCAAAGCGGGAGTCAATAGCGTCCCGGGTAGTGCCGGCCACATTGCTGACGATGACCCGGTTCTCCCCCAGGATCTGGTTGACCAGGGAGGATTTGCCCACGTTGGGCTTTCCGATCAGGGCCACCTTGATGGCGTCGTCTTCCTCCTCTTCCTCTCCTTCCGGCGGGAAGTAGGACACGCAGGCATCCAGCAGGTCGCCGGTGCCGTGGCCGTGGACAGCGGAGACGGCGATGGGATCCCCCAGGCCCAGGTTGTAAAACTCGTAAAAATCCGGATCAGGGATCCCGGTGGAGTCCATTTTATTGACTGCCAGCACAATGGGCTTTTTGCTGCGCAGCAGCATATTGGCCACCTCATGATCCGCAGCAGTCACGCCTGTACGGATATCCGTCAGGAAAATGATCACCGTGGCGTTATCAATGGCAATCTGCGCCTGCTGGCGCATAAAGCTTAAGATCTGATCGTCGGTCCGGGGCTCAATACCGCCCGTGTCCACCAGGGTGAAAGTCCGGCCGTTCCAGTCCGTCTCCCCGTAGATCCGGTCCCGGGTCACGCCGGGCGTATCCTCCACAATGGAAAGACGGCTGCCGATGAGCTTGTTGAACAGCATGGACTTTCCCACGTTGGGACGGCCAACGATGGCAACAATAGGTTTCGACATTCCAATTCCTCCTGCATCACGCAGCTTCTTGAAAAAAGCAGCCGCGCTGTCTGCACGGGGCCGAGACCAGGGCCGGAACACTGCCCCGTCGGCCCGCCTGCTTTCTTTTTCTTATTATAGCCAGTCCTGCCACAAAGCGCAATCTAAAAAGCAAGGCGGGAAGAATTCTCTTCCCGCCTTCAAAGCAGACTGACGTGCAATTATTATTTTGCAACGACGGACTTGATGGTCTTGACCTCGCGGCCGTTATAAGAACCGCACTCCGGGCACATTCTGTGAGGCAGGTGCAGCGCACCGCATTTGGGGCATGCGACGAGGCCGGGAGCCGTCAGCTTCCAGGTGGAGCTACGTCTCTTATCGCGTCTAGCTTTGGATACTTTTCCCTTAGGTACTGCCATGGTGACACCTCCTTAATCTGTAAAAGGCGGCAGAGCTTCTGTCCGTCTTCGTTCTCTATTCTTTTTCCTGCTTCTCCAAAAGCTTGGCAAGAACCGCCAGACGGGGGTCCGTCTCCTTCCCGCAGGAGCAGGGGCCGAGGTTCAGGTCAGCGCCGCAGCGGGGGCAAAGGCCTTTGCAATCTTCCGAGCACAGGGTTTTCGTATCCATTCCGAGAATAAACGCCGTGCGGGCCAGTTCACCCGCGTCCACCTCGTCGTTCTCCAGCAGTACGATCTCGTCATTCTCCCCGTTCTCCAACTGCTCTGCCAGCAGGCAGCTGAAGGAGATCTCCTTGGGATTCTGAAACTCTTTCGCACAGCGGTCGCACACGGAGGACAGCGTCGTCCGGGCGGTCAGCGACAGCTCCAAAACGTCGGCCGTGTTAGTAATCACACCATCTACACGCACCGACTCCTGCACCGGATAGCGACCGCTAAACTCCACATCAGACAAGTCCATCGTGAAGGAAAAGGGAAGGCGCTTCCCCGGAGCATTTAAAATTGGTTTTACGCTGATTCGCATAGTACACCTCGCAATGACACGGGTATTATTATAGAGGACAGCCTCCCTCTTGTCAAACATTTTTTTGGAATCTTGCGGAAATCCGCCAAAATATTTGCCCCCGTCCCGCCGTGGTATCCCCCGACCCGCCTTCTGCCCGGAAATTCGGGGGATTTTTCCCGATTTCCTT
>JAHHSB010000045.1 GCA_020025415.1 Oscillibacter sp.
TCCCAGTCCACCGGCCACCAGAGTCCCGCCCGGGCCGGGTCCGGGAGATTGTGGATCGAACCGATCCAAAACTCTGCCCAGTCCGGCACCGGCGCAGCGGCGCAGCTGTCCTGCTCGATGCCCGTCAGGATCTCCATCCGGCCCTGGTACGCCTGCCGCAGCGCCTCCAGCCGCGCCCGGTACTCCCCGGCGTCGGGAGGGAGCACATGCCCCTGGTCATGGGGGATGGGAGTATGACTGTGGCCGGAGGCGCCGAAGTACTGCACTCCCGCCGCCCAAGCCGCCGCGGCCATCTCCTCCAGGCTGTTCTTCCCATCGCAGAGGGTGGAGTGGGTGTGGACGGAGCACCATTCCGCCCGGGGCTTCATTGCATCCGCTCCTGCTTGACCTTGTGGTCCACCACGTGGCGCTTTTCCAGCTCCCGGGTGATGTCCTCCACGGAGATGCCCATCTGCACCATCAGCACCATCACATGATAGGTCAAGTCCGCGATCTCGTAGATGGTCTCCTCCTTATCCTCCTTACGGCCGCCGATGATGACCTCGGTGCACTCCTCACCCACCTTCTTAAGAATCTTATCCAGTCCCTTTTCAAAGAGATAGGTGGTGTAGCTGCCTGCCTTGGGGTTGGTCCTGCGGCCCGCGATTAAATTGTAGAGGCCCTCGTAGCTGAAGGCCTTGCACTCTTCCGACAGGTACACCGGCTGGAAAAAGCAGCTCTCGGCCCCCGTGTGGCAGGCGGGACCGTCCTTGACCACCTCCACCACCAAAGCATCGGCATCGCAGTCGGCGGTGATAGACACCACCCGCTGCACGTTGCCGGAGGTCTCCCCCTTGCGCCAGAGCTCCTGGCGGCTGCGGGAGAAAAAACAGGTCCGCCCCTCCTCGATGGTGATGGCCAGGCTCTCGGCGTTCATATAGGCCAGGGTCAGCACCTCCTTGGTGTAGTGGTCCTGGACGATAGCGGGAATCAGGCCCTTTTCGTCAAATTTCAGATCCATAAGTGTGCCTCCTCCTTACAGCCGCATCTCCACGCCCCGGGCGCGGAGGAATTGTTTGAGTTCTTTGATGTCCACCTGCCGGGTGTGGAAGATGGAGGCCGCCAGCCCCGCGTCGATCCCCGGATGGGCAAACAGTTCCGCGAAATGCTCCTTATTCCCGGCGCCGCCGCTGGCGATGATGGGCACGCCCACACGCTGAGCCAGGGCATCGAGCATCTCCAGGTCAAAGCCCTGCCTGACGCCATCGGTGTCGATGGAGTTTAAGACGATCTCCCCGGCTCCCGCGGACACGCCCTGTTCCGCCCACTCCATGGCGTCGATACCGGTATTCTCCCGGCCGCCCTTGGCAAACAGGCAGAACTGCCCGCCTACCCGCTTGACGTCCATGGAGAGCACCACGCACTGGTCGCCGTACTTCCGGGCCGCCGCGCCGATGAGGGAGGGATCCGCGATGGCCCCGGAGTTGACGGACACCTTGTCCGCCCCGCATTTAAGCACCCGGTCGAAATCATCCAGTGTCCGGATGCCGCCCCCCACGGTCAGGGGGATGAAGATCTCTGCCGCCACGGCCCGCAGAATATCCGTAAAGAGATTGCGGCCCTCGGCAGAGGCGGTGATGTCGTAAAACACCAGCTCGTCGGCTCCGGCTGCGTTGTAGAACCGGGCCATCTCCACTGGGTCCGCCATATCCCGCAGCCCCTGGAAATTCGTACCCTTGACCACCCGCCCATCCTTCACGTCCAGGCAGGGAATGATGCGCTTTGCCAGCACGGCTCACTCCTCCTCACTCGCCCACGGCGGCGATCACCGTTTTCAAATCCAGCCGCCCGGTATACAGGGCCTTGCCCAAAATGGCGGCCCGGATGCCCATAGCCTGCAGCTCCCGCAGCTCTTCGATGCTGCTCACCCCGCCGGATGCGGTGATGTCCAGCCCATCGATCTTGGCCAGCTCCCGGTAGAGTGCCAGGTTGGTGCCTGCTTCCGCCCCGTCCCGGGAGATGTCAGTATAGATGACGGTCTTCACCCCCGCGTCCCGCAGACGGCGGCAGAAATCCGTCCCCCGCTCCGAGGAAAGCTCCGTCCAGCCGCTGACAGCCACGAAGCCGTCCCGGGCGTCCACGCCCACGGCGATGCGGTCCCCGTATTTTTGGGCCATGCGCTGGGTAAAGGCAAAGTCCTTCACCGCCAGGGTGCCCAGGATGCAGCGGCTTACCCCCAGATCCAGGCAGCGCTGAATGCGCTCTTCCGTGCGGATGCCGCCGCCCACCTCGATATAAAGTCCCCCCTGGCGGGCGATGGCGGCGATGCTCTCCAGGTTGGCCAGGGTGCCGTCCTTGGCGCCGTCCAGATCCACCACGTGGAGGTAGTTGGCCCCGGCGGCGAGAAAGTCCCGAGCCACGGCGCAGGGGTCGGCCCCGTAGACGGTCATCTTATCATAATCCCCCTGGTACAGGCGTACCACCTGTCCGCCGGAGAGATCAATGGCGGGAAAAATCTGCATTTGGCTTCCTCCTTGGCCCCGGGGCTGCCGGACCCCGGTTCTCACAGGCCGGCTCCCCGGCCCTTACAAGTGCTCTTTACAGCCCAGCTCCTCCATGTCCAGCAGGCCCAGGCGGCAGATCCGGCGCTCTGCGAACACGGCGTCGATTCGGGTGGGAGCGGTCGCTTCCCGGTCACGTCTGCACACGGATTTTCTCCTTTACAGCTCGCCAAAGGCCTTAAGCAGCCGCAGCCCCGCGTCTCCAGATTTTTCCGGGTGAAACTGGGCGCCGTAGACCCGGCCGCTGCGCACCACGCCCGTGACGTCCACATTCCCGTAGCGGGAGGAGGCCAGGGTACTTGCGGCGCAGTGCTTGGCATAAAAGCTGTGGACGTAATAGACATACTCTCCGTCCCGGAAATATCGGAACAGGGGATCGTCCCGGCGCAGTTCCAGACTGTTCCAGCCCATGTGGGGCACTTTCAGCGCCGGGCCGGAAAGATCTGCCCGCAGCTCTCCCACCTCGCCGGGCACCAGGCCCAGGCCGGGGTGCTCACCGTACTCCAGACTGCGCTCAAAGAGGAGCTGCATCCCCAGGCAGATGCCAAGCAAGGGCTTTTTCTTCGCCTCGGCCCGGATGACCGGCACTAACCCGGTGGCATCCAGCTTTTTTCGGGCGTCGCCGAAGGCGCCCACACCGGGGAGGATGATCCGCTCCGCCGCGCGGAGCTTTTCCGGATCCCGGGTGACCTCCGCCTCCAGCTCCAACGCCCGCAGGCTGGACACCAGGGAGTAGAGGTTCCCCACCCCGTAATCCACGATTGCGATCATGCGTTCACTTCCTTTTCCGCAGCCGCCGGGCGCTTACAGCACGCCCTTGGTGCTGGGGATCTCATCGCTGTGCCGGGGGTCCAGAGCCACCGCCATCTTCAGCGTGCGGCCCATGCCTTTGAACACCGCCTCCAAAATGTGGTGGGTGTTCTCTCCCGCCAGCTGGCGCAGGTGCACCGACGCCGGACAGTTGCGCACGAAGGCCAGCCAGAATTCCTTGGCCAGCTCCGTGTCGAAATCGCCCACCTTGTGGGCCGGCAGCTCCACCGCCCAGCTCAGATAGTCCCGACCGGACAGGTCCGCCGCGCACAGCACCAGCGCTTCGTCCATGGGCAGCAGGAACTGCCCGTAGCGGCAGATGCCCCGCTTGTCCCCCAGGGCCTGGGTAAAGGCCCGGCCCAGGCAGATGCCGATATCTTCCACCGTGTGGTGGGCATCCACGTCCAGGTCGCCCCGGCATTGGAGCTTTAAGTCAAAGTCTCCGTGGCGGGCAAACAGTTCCAGCATATGGTTGAGGAACCCGCAGCCGGAGTTGATCTCCCCCTGGCCGGTCCCATCCAGATTCAGCTCCAGGGAGATCCAGGTCTCCTGGGTCTCCCGTTCGATCTGCGCGGTACGCATATGGCCTCACGCCTCCTTTTCCGATTCTTCCAGCAGCGCCCGGATGGCTGCCAGCAGGGCCTCCATCTGCTTGGGGGAGCCGATGGAGATGCGGCAGTAGTCCGTAATCCGGGCAGGCTGGTCAAAGTGCCGCACCAGGATCCCCCGCTCCTTGAGCCGGCGGTACAGCTCCTTGCCGCCCAGGCATTCGGTTTTGGCAAAAATAAAGTTGGCCTTGCTGGGCAGCACCGTGAAGCCCAGAGCCCGCAGCTGCTCGGTAGTGTACTCCCGTGTCCGGGCCACCGCCTGGGTGCAGCGCTCAAAATATGCCCGGTCGGCCATGGCCGCGGCCCCCGCCGCGATGGACAGCCGGTTGACGTTATAGGGGTTGAAGCTGTACTTCACTCGGTTGAGATCGTCGATGAGAGCCCGCTCGCCCATGGCAAGGCCGATGCGCCCGCCGGCCAGAGACCGGCTTTTCGAAAAAGTTTGGACCACCAGCAGGTTGTCGTAGTCCCGGATGAGGGGCACGCAGCTCTCCGCTCCGAAATCCACATAGGCCTCATCCACCACCACCAGCCGGGCCCGGTCCGCCTCCAGCAAGCGGCGGATCTCCCCGGTGGGCAGGGCTATGCCGGTGGGGGCGTTGGGGTTGGCCAGGAAGATGGTTCCCCGGGCGTCCAGATAGTCGTCCACCGCCAGGGAGAAGTCCTCCCGCAATGGGATGACTGTGGGCTCCAGGCCGTAGAACTGGGCCCAGACCTTATAGAAGCCGTAGGTAATGTCGGCGTAGACCGGCCCCCGGCCCGCCCCGCAGAAGGCCCGGAATGCAAAGCTCAGCAGCTCATCGGAGCCGTTGCCGGCGATGACCTGGTCGGGCTCTAAGCCGTAAAAGTCCGCCGCGGCCTGGGTCAGGGCAGCGCAGGTAGGGTCGGAGTAAAGCTCCAGGCGCTCCCGCTCCGCCCCGGCCAGGGCTGCCAGCACCCCCGGCGCCGGAGGATAGGGGCTCTCATTGGTGTTGAGCTTGATGTACTGCTGGTCCCGGGGCTGTTCCCCCGGGGTATAGGGGGCCAGACGGGCGGCCTCCTGAGAGATCAGTCGGCTCATGCTGCGGCCCTCACTTTCCTGCACCCTCGCTCCGGATCTTCACAGAGCGGGCATGGGCCTCCAGCCCCTCGGCGCAGGCAAACGCCGCCACCCGGTCGGAGACCTTTTCCAGGGCCTCTTGGGTATAGTAGAGGAAGCTGGATTTTTTCACGAAGTCATCCACCCCCAGGGGGCTGGAGAAGCGGGCCGTGCCCGAGGTGGGCAGGGTGTGGTTGGGGCCGGCGAAGTAGTCGCCCATGGCCTCCGGCACACTGCGGCCCAGGAAGATGCTGCCGGCGTTGCGGATCTTGCCCAGCAGGGCGAAGGGATCCTCCACGCACAGCTCCAGATGCTCGGGGGCGATCAGGTTGGCGGCCTCGGCGGCCTTGTCCAGATCGTCGGTAATGATGATCTTGCCGTTGTCGGCGATAGAGCGGCGGGCGATGTCCCGCCGGGGCAGGGTCTCCAGCTGGCGCTCCAGCTCCAGCTGCACCTGCTCGGCCAGCTCTCGGCTGTCGGTGACCAACACGGCGGTGGCCAGCACATCATGCTCGGCCTGGGAGAGCATATCCGCCGCCACCCAGCGGGGATCGGACTTGCCGTCGGAGAGCACCAGGATCTCGCTGGGGCCGGCCAACATGTCGATGCCCACCAGGCCGAAGACCTTCCGCTTGGCGGTGGCCACATACACGCCGCCGGGGCCCACAATCTTGTCCACCCGGGGCACGCTCTCCGTGCCGTAGGCTAAGGCAGCCACTGCCTGGGCGCCGCCGACCTTGAAGATCCGGTCCGCCCCGGCGATCTCAGCCGCCGCCAGGGCCGCGGCGCTGACAGAGCCGTCAGGCTCCGGCGGGGTGACCAGGACGATATCCTCCACCCCGGCAATCTTGGCAGGAATCACACTCATCAAAATGGTGGAGGGGAAGGCCATGGGGCTGCGAGGCACGCACACGCCCACCTTTTCCACGGGGGTATAACGCTGCCCCATCACCACACCGGGCTGGTCGGTAAGCACAAAGTTCTGATGGACCTGCTGGCTGTGGAATCGGCGGATATTCTCCGCGGCCATCTCCAGTGTCTTAAGGAAGTCCGGGTCCAATGCGGCCATAGCCGCGTCCAGCTCCTCCCTGGTGACCTGCAGCGCCTGGAGCTTCACGCCGTCAAAGCGCTGGGTATATTCCCGCAGGGCCTCGTCGCCCCGCTCCCGCACCGCGGCCAGCACCGCATCCACCGCGGCGCTGACATCCGCCTCGCCCTGAATATCCCGGTTCAGGATCTCCTCGGGCCGGATGCGATTAAAATCATAAAGCTTGATCACACTCGCCCACCTCCGTTAGTTTTTTCAAAAGCGTGGTAATCTCCCGGTTCTTGAACTGGAAGCTGGCCTTGTTGGCAATGAACCGGGCGGAGATAGGCATAAACTCCGTGAGCACCTTCAGCTGGTTTTCCCGCAGCGTAGTACCCGTCTCCACAATATCCACGATCACGTCGCTCAGCCCCAGGATGGGCGCCAGCTCGATGGAGCCGTTGAGCCTGATAATCTCGATGTCCCGTCCCTGGCCGGCGTAATAGCGCTTGGCGATCTCCACAAACTTGGTTGCCACCCGCAGGCTTCGGCCCAGGTCCTCCTCAAAATTCTCCGGCCCGGCCACGCACATCCGGCACCGGCCCAGGCCGGTATCCAGCAGCTCATAGACGTCGGCCCCGGACTCTTCCAGGATATCCTTGCCCACGATGCCAATGTCCGCCGCCCCATGCTCCACATAAATGGCCACGTCGCTGGGCTTGACCAAGAAGAAGCGGATGCCCGCCTTGGGGTTTTCCACCACCAGCTTGCGGGAGTCGTTGTAATTTCCCGGACAGCCGTAGCCCACGCCGGCAAGCAGGTCATAGACCTTGTCGCCCAGGCGGCCCTTTGGCAGCGCCACGTTGAGCATTTTCACTCCGTCGGGGCGCCGGTCATCCGCTCCGGGAACAAGCCGCTCCAGCTCATCTAAGTACAGGGCAAAGCCCACCGCCCGGGCGCCGGGGTGGAACTGCTCCAGCAGCGGGTCATAACGCCCGCCCTTGAGCACCGCCCGGGGCAGTCCGGCCAGATACCCCTGAATCACCAGGCCGTTATAGTAGTCCAAATCATTGACCAGCGACAGATCCAGCTTCAGCTTCTCCGCCCGGCCCTGGTCCTCCAGCGCCTGACAGACGGTGCGCAGCTCACTAAGGGCGGCGCCCATACCGGCGTTGAGCGCCAATGGCTCCGCCCCGGCCAGCACCGTCTTCCACGGGCCCGCCAAGCGCAGCAGGCGGCTGAGGGCATCAGTCCCCCGGGGGGAGAGGCCGGCCTTCGCGCACAGGCGGCGCAGCTCATGCGCGTTCTTGCCCCGAATACACTCCAGCAGCCCCGAACGGATGCTCTCCGGCGCGCCTACCGCGTCCAGCAGCCCGGAAACGAAGCCCATGTGGCTGAGCTCCAGCATAGAGTCGGCCCCGGTGAGGTCCAGACTCTCCTGGGCCAGCTCCACCACCTGGATCATGTCCGCATCGTCCACCCGGCCGATGCACTCCAGGCCCATCTGACTGATCTCCCGGAAGGTATGGCTCTCCAGACTGGGCCGGTAGACGTTCTCGGCGTAATAGTAGCGGGCGCACCCCCCCTCTTCCAGCCGGGCGTTCTTGGCGATGGACAGCGTCACATCCGGCTTCATGGCCAGCAGCCGGCCGTCCAGGTCCGTAAAGGTGATGACCTGCTCACTGGCTAGAAACCGCCGGTTTTCCTGATACAGGCCGTATTCTTCAAAGCGGCCCATCCGGTATTTCCGGTAGCCGGATTGTTCATACAGCACCCGCAGCTGCAGTGACATCCGCTCCTGCGGTCTGAGCATCTCCAGATTCAGTTCCATGGGATCCCTCCGCCCCGCACCCTGGCCGGGTGCCTGTTGTTCTCCCGGCAGCGCCCGCCGGGGAATTGGTTGCTCTTACTATACTTTATTTTGCTAATGTTGTAAACCGGTAACTCGCTAATAAAATAAATTTTTTTGTTTGCACAAAAGCTGCCGGGCCGTCGGCCGGCCGACTTGGGCAAAATAGCGGCGCGGACCCTTTACAGGGGAGCAAAGCCAATGGACTTTTCCAGGATCAGCCGGCCGCTGCCATCCTCCCCAGCGGGAGCAAAGCCGTAGGCTGAGAAAAAGCGGGCGGCCGCCTGATTGCCCCGGCCTAGGCGCAGACGCAGCCGCTCCCGGCCCAGGGGGCGGTAATAGCGCACCGCCTGGCCCAGCAGCTGGATGCCCAGGCCCTGCCCCCGGAAGGGCCGGTCCATGCAGTACAGCGAGATCCAGCCGCAGCCCTCCTCCGCCTCCTTGTCCGGGTGGAGCTGAATGAGGCCCACCGGGGTCTCTCCGGCGATAGCCGCCAGGGTGGGCCGCTGCCCGGCCTCCCGCTTCAGCAGTGCCGGGTCATAGGGCTGGGCCGTGCCGCAGCTGGCCCAGTCAGCGCCCACACACGAAGCCATCCACTCGGACAGTGCCGCCCCCTCCATCGGCTGGAAATAAAGGCCCGGCTCCAGGGCGTTAGCCCGGCGGTTGGCCGTCTTTTTCCCAAAGATGGACAGCCCGCCAGCCAGGTGGGTATTGTCGTCCCGGAACACCACCCGGAACTGATCCCCCTCCGCCTCCACCAGCGACACGCCTGTGTTGTCCCCGTGGGGGGTCTTGCCGATCTCCTCCATGGAAAAGCCCTGCAGCGTCCCCAGCAGGATCCGCAGCGCGCAGCCGTGGGACACGATGGCCACGGTCCTGTCCGGGTTCTCCGCCACGATCTCCCTAAGCGCATGGAGCATCCGCTCCCGCACGGCATAGGGGCTCTCCGCCCCGGCCACCTGCCAGCGCTCCAGGTGGTGGGTGAAGTTCACCAGCTGCTCCGGCTCGGTCCGCTCGATCTCGCCCCAGGTCTTTTCTTCCCACTCCCCGATGCAGATCTCCCGCAGGTCCTGCCGCCGGTGCAGGGGCAGCCCCTTGGGACGGCTGACGGCACAGGCGGTGGCGCTGGCCCGGTACAGGTCGCTGGCATAAACCGCGTCCACAGGGACGTCCTGGAAGCGCGCCTCCAGCGCCTGGACCTGCTGCTGGCCCCGCTGTGTCAAAATACTGTTGTACTGTCCCTGGGCCACCCGGTACAGGTTGCCCTCCGCCTCCGCGTGGCGGATCAAATACACCCTGGTCATGCTCTCCTCCTTCAAGCCCGGAAGCCTCTGTTCCGGGTGCGTATATTTGTACTAATTTTATAT
>JAHHSB010000046.1 GCA_020025415.1 Oscillibacter sp.
CGTATGGGCATGGCGGCATCACTTCCTTTCTGTGGCTGAGAGTAACATACTTTTCCTCCGTTCGCAAGCCGTCAGCCCCGCCCGGCGCGCTTGTATTCCCCAAAGGCCGGTGCTATAATATAAAACCGTTCGATTTCCCAGGGGCTGTCCGTTTTTTGGGCAGGCAGCATGGAATGCGGCGGAGGATCGCCCCCCGCCCCACGGGGAGGCGAGAAGTCCGCCATGGAGGTAGTTATGAAACGAAACATTCTGGCACTGTTGTGTGCGCTGGCCCTGCTGTGGGCGGGGCTGCCCGGCGCGGCCGCGGCGTCATCTTCCCGGGACCAGCGCACCGCCGATCTGCTCAACACCCTGGGGCTGGTGAACGGCACCGGCGGCTCCAGCGGCTATGCCCTGTCCAGCCAGGCCACCCGGGCCCAGGCCGTCACGGTGTTTGTTCGGCTGGCTGGTTGCCAGCAATCCGCCGCCCAGGCCACGGTTGCCACCGGCTTTACCGATCTGCCCGCCTGGGCCGCGGATGCCATCCGCTATGCCTACGGTCGGGGCTGGGTCTACGGCACCAGCGCCACCACCTTCTCTCCCAACGCACCGGTATCCGCCCGGGCCTATGTCACCTTTTTGCTGCGGATGCTGGGCTACTGCGACGCCGACGGGGACTTCCACTATGCCGACGCGCTGGATTTTGCCCGGCGCATTGGGCTGATCACGGAGGATTATGCCTCCGGCAGCTTTACCCGGGGGGATCTGTTTGAGATCACCGCCGCCGCACTGTGCTTCCCCTATCACGACGGCAGCGGCCAGACGGTGATCGGGCGCCTGGTGGACCAGGGGGCGGTCAGCCGGGCCGCCGCCAACGCCCTGGGCCTGCTGGATGATACGCTCAGCCCCCAGCAGACCTGGGAGCAGTGCAGCCCCGCGGTCTTTTGTCTGGAAACCTATGTGGAGCAGATCTACGCCGACGCCAAAGTGCCCTCGGGCTACGCCAGCGGCTTTTTCATCTCAGAAGACGGTCTGGCCGCAACCAACTACCATGCCATCAGCGGAGACATCGCCGCCAACGTGATCCTCTCCACGGGAGAAACATACCCGGTGGAACGGGTCGTGTATTATGACGAGGGGAGAGACCTGGCGGTGATCCAGGTCTCTCCTGTATCCCTGGACGGGAAGCGCACCTCCGCCTTCGCCTGTCTGGAACTGGCAAACACCTCCACGCTGCACAACGGGGATACCGTGTACGCCATCGGCAACCCCCTGGGCCTGGGCCTGACCATCACCAGCGGCATCGTCAGCGCCACGGAGCGGGCGGTGGACGGCTATACCATTCCCTGCGTGGTCAACACCGCCCACATCTCCCAGGGCTCCAGCGGCGGGGCCCTGCTCAACGACCAGGGGCAGGTGGTGGCCGTCACCAGCGGCGCCTATGCCTACGGCAACAGCATGTATCTGGCCGTTCCGGTGACGCCCCTTCTCTCGGCGGACTTCAGCACCCGGGGCTGGACGCTCAAGGAGCTGGCCGCCATCGAGACCGGGGCCGCCGCCCGAGTCAAAATACCTTCCGCCCAGTGAAAAACCCGTGCGCAGAAACTGCGCACGGGTTTTCTTCAGCTGCGGGGGGCTTGCTCCGCTCCGCCGTGAGTCTTGATAAACTGCTCCAGCTCCTCCGCCGAGCGCACCACCGCCAGGGCACCGGCCGCTTCCAGCTCCCCGGGATCGGCATAGCCGAAAAACTCCACGCCCACACAGCCCAGGCCGCACTCCGCTGCGCCCAGCACGTCGAACTTCCGGTCCCCCACCATCAGGATCTCCCCGGGGGCGGTCTCCGTCAGATCCATGCGGCGTAGGGCCTCCCGAATCACATCCGCCTTGGTCCAGTCCTCCCCGCTGTCGGGGCTGCCGGTGATGGCGGCCAGGGAGGGCGTAAAGCCGAAGTGGTCGCAGATCTCCCGGCAGGTCCCCTCCGGCTTGGAGGAGGCCAACCCAAGCACGCAGCCTGCGTCCTTCAGCCGCGCAAGCAGCTCCGGCAGCCCGGGGGCCGCGGCGTTTTCAAACTTCCCGATGGGCACATAGCGCTCCCGGAACAGCCCGATGGCCCGCTCCGCCTGCTCCGGGGTGAAACCACAGAACTCCTGAAACGAATCCTGCAGCGGCGGCCCGATAAAACGCAGGAGAGTATCCTCCTCCGGAACGGGGCGGTCCATTTTCTCAAAGGCATAGCGCAGACAGTTGAGAATGCCCTCCCGGGAGTCCGTCAAAGTACCATCCAGGTCAAATAAAATATATCGATACATGCCGCTCCTCCTTTTCAACGTGGCCAGCATATCATTTTTTGCAGCTTTTTGCAATGTATTTTGTTTTCTTTTGGAAACTTCTGCGCTTTTGCGTCAGGGGCCTTCCCCCCCGTACCCGGTCGGGCAAAAAAAGCCGCCGCGGGCTAAGCCGCGGCGGCGGAAATGCAAGAACCCTTTATTCAGCAAACATGGCCGTGGAGAGATAGCGGTCGCCGGCGTCGGGCAGCAGCACCACGATGGTCTTGCCCTTATTTTCCGGCCGCTTGGCCTGCTCCATGGCAGCCCACAGCGCCGCGCCGGATGAGATGCCCACCAGCACGCCCTCGGTCCGGCCGATAAGCCGGCCGGCAGCGAAGGCCGCCTCGTTCTCCACCGGCATCACCTCGTCATAGATGCCGGTGTTGAGCACCTGGGGGACAAAGCCTGCGCCGATGCCCTGGATCTGGTGGGGGCCGGCGTTGCCGCCGCTGAGCACCGGGGAGTCAGCGGGCTCCACCGCCACCACCCGGACGGCAGAGTTGCGACCCTTGAGATACTCGCCCACACCGGTGATGGTGCCGCCGGTGCCCACGCCCGCCACGAAGATGTCCACCTTGCCGTCGGTATCCTGCCAGATCTCCGGCCCGGTGGTCCGGCGGTGAGCCTCCGGGTTGGCGGGGTTGACGAACTGGCCGGGAATGAAGCTGCCGGGGTGTTCCCGGGCCAGCTCCTCGGCCTTGTCGATGGCCCCCTGCATTCCCTTCGCGCCGGGAGTGAGCACCAGCTCCGCGCCGAAGGCCTTCATCAGCTGGCGGCGCTCCATACTCATGGTATCGGGCATGACGATGCACACCCGGTAGCCCCTGGCAACGGCCACCGACGCTAGGCCGATGCCCGTGTTGCCGGAGGTGGGCTCAATGATCATGGACCCGGGCTTGAGCAGCCCCATGCACTCGGCCTCGTCGATCATGGCCTTGGCCACCCGGTCCTTGGCGGAGCCGGCGGGATTGAAATACTCCAGCTTGGCCAGCAGCCGGGCCCCCAGCCCCTCCCGCTTTTCGATATTGCGCAGCTCCAACAGCGGCGTTCCGCCAATCAGCTGATCGACGGAGGTATAGATCCTGCTCATGTGGACAGCCTCCCCAATCGTTTTGATGTTTCGCCGCCTCGGCGGCGCTTTTTTTACCGGCCCTGTCCCGGCGCTCAGGCCGGATCCTCCGCCTCCCCGGCATTTTGGGCCGGCGGGTCGTTGTAATGCTCTAAAAAAGAATGCTCCGTTCCCCGGATTTTATACCCCACCATGGTATCCAGACACACGGCGTGGATGCTGTTGAAAATGCACTTTTCAATGTTTGGGTTCGTCTCCCGCAGCGAGCGCAGCAGCAGCTTGATCTCCTGGCGCTTGGACGCGCCCACCCCGTCTCCCCCGGCCATCTGCTCGGTAAAGCGGCAGGCGCACTGAAGAAATTCCAGGCGGTTATACCGCTGCCAAGCCAGGATATCGTCTTCCCGGATGCAATACAACGGGCGGATAAGCTCCATACCCGGGAAGTTCTTGCTGTGGAGCTTGGGGGGCATGGCCTCCAGCTTGGAGCTGTAAAACATACCCATCACCGTGGTCTCGATCACGTCGTTGAGATGGTGGCCCAGGGCAATCTTGTTGCAGCCCAGCTCTCGGGCCTTGCTGTATAGATGCCCCCGGCGCATTCGGGCGCACAGGTAGCAGGGGTTCTTCTCCACCGAGTTGGCCACGGCGAAGATTTCCGACTCGAAGATCGTCACGGGAATCCGGAGCTTTTCCGCATTTTCCTCAATCCGACGGCGGTTGGCCGGGTGATAGCCCGGGTCCATCACCACAAAGCACAGCTCAAAGGGGATGTCGGTGTGGCGGTGGAGCTCCTGCATCAGCTTGGCCAGGAGCATGGAGTCCTTGCCGCCGGAGATGCACACGGCGATCCGGTCCCCGGACTGGATGAGCTCATAGCGCTGCACCGCCCGGATAAAGGGCTTCCACAGCTCCCGTCGGTACTTTTTGATGATGCTCCGCTCCACCAGCTGCCAGTATTCCAGTTCCTTGTTCATCCCATTCCTCCCTTCCCCTCCGGATCCGGCAGTCCACTGAGCTCCCGCACGACCTCGCCGGCCAGGACCAGCCCCGCCGCCGCAGGGACAAAGGCGTTGGAGCCGGGGGTGGCCTTCACCCGGGGCGCGCCGGGCACCGGCGGCTGGGATTCCAGGGGCGCGCGGGGCGGCTCCTGGGAGTAGACCACTTTCAGATGCTCGATGCCCCGCTTTTTCAGCTCCTTGCGCATGATCCGGGCCAGGGGGCACACGGAGGTTTTCGAGATGTCCGCCACCCGGAAGGCAGAGGGGTCCAGCTTGTTCCCCGCCCCCATGCAGCTGATAATCCGAGTGCCGGCGGCCATGGCCTGGCCGATCAGCATCAGCTTGCCAGTGACGGTGTCGATGGCGTCCACCACATAATCGTACTGGGTAAAATCTAACTGCGCCGCCGTCTGGGGGCCGTAGAAGATAGGATAGATCTCCACCCGGGCCTGGGGATTAATGTCCAGCACCCGCTCCCGGGCCGCCTCCGCCTTGTAGCGCCCCAGGGTACGGTGGGTGGCCAGGATCTGGCGGTTGAGATTGCTCACGCTCACCCGATCGTGATCGATCAGGTCCAGGGCGCCCACGCCGCTGCGGGCCAGGGCCTCCACCACATAGCCGCCCACGCCGCCCAGGCCGAACACCGCCACCCGGGACCGGGCCAGGCGCTCCACGCCCTCTTTTCCGATAAGCAGTTCCGTTCTGGAAAAGGGCTGCTCTCCCATGTGCTCCGCCTCCTCTCCGGCTTGCCGCCGCTGTTCCCGGCGGACGGATCCGCCGAAGGTCTCTTTCGTAATTTTGACGCATATTCGCCCCCCTGTCAACTCCGTTTTCCCCGGCTTGGGCCGGGGTATTGCTTTTTCCTCCTCCTTCCGCTATATTAAAAAGCCGAACAAAATCTGCCCCGCCGGCCCTGCCGCCGGGGAGAAAAGGAGCTGAGCGTGCATGCGTTCCAAGCAGAAATGGCCTATTCTGGGGCTGATCATTCTCCTCGTCGCGGCGGGGATCTTTTACGCCGTCTGGCGCACTAACCGCCCCGCCCCCCAGGCCGGGGAGAAAGCCATCACCGTGGAGGTGGTCCACGGAGACGGCAGCGAGAAAAGCTTTACCTACCAGACTGACGAGGAGTATCTGGGTGCCCTGCTGCAGGAGGAGGGGCTGATCTCCGGCACGGAGAGCGAGTACGGCCTGTATGTCACCACCGTGGACGGTGAAACCGCCGACTATGACGCCGACGGGGCTTACTGGTGGCTCAGCTGCAACGGCGAGGACGCCCAGACCGGCGCCGACCAAGTGGTCATCCAGGACGGGGACGTTTACACCTGGACCTACACCGTTGGATAAGCCGCACTGGTCGCCCCGGGAGATTGTGCTCTTCGGCCTGTTGGGGGCGCTGATCTTCGCCGCCAAGATGGCCATGGCCCAGCTGCCCAACATCGAGCCGGTGTCTTTGCTGGTGATGCTGCTGGCCGTCAGCTACGGCTGGCGGGCCTATGCCTCGGTGCTGATCTACATCCTGCTGGAATTCTCCGTGTGGGGCCTGGGGCTGTGGTCGATAGCTTACCTCTATGTGTGGCTCATCCTTTTCGCCGCAGCCCGACTGCTGCGCTCCATGAACTCCCCCCTGGGCTGGGCGGTGCTCTCCGGCGGCTTCGGCCTCCTCTTCGGGGCGCTGTGCGCCCTGGTGTACTGGGTCGCGGGCGGCTGGGCAGCCGCGGTGAGCTGGTGGGTGGCCGGGATCCCGGCGGACCTGCTCCACGGGGCGGGGAACTTCACCCTGGCGCTGGTGCTGTTCCGTCCCCTGCGCCGCCGCCTTTCCGCTCTGAACCGGCAATTCGGCTTCCCCGACCATTCCTGACGTCCGCAGCATTGGCTGCGGGCGTCTTTCTTTTTTTGCCTCCCGGGGCTTGACAAATACCCCCGAGGGGTATATCCTCAAGATACCCCTCGGGGGTATTTTGAGAGACAATCAGGAGGGCTTACCATGGAACAAAAGAGCTGCTGCAGCCATAAGACCAAGGACCGCTCGCCGGAGGAGTACCGCAAGCTCATCCACCGGCTCAACCGAATCGAAGGGCAGATCCGGGGCATTCGGGGCATGGTAGAATCTAACGCCTACTGCACGGACATCCTAATGCAGTCCGCTGCAGTGACGGCGGCGATGAACGCCTTTAATAAAGAACTGCTGGCCAACCATATCCGTACCTGCGTGGCTCAGGACATTCGGAATGGGAAGGATGAGACCATCGACGAACTGGTGACCACGCTGCAAAAATTGATGAAGTGAGGGTATGCCCGCGGCTTCGCCGGGGCATACACCCTTTGACCGATGCCGCATCCTGCGGTGGAATGGAGGATCGATATGAAACAATACACTGTCACGGGCATGAGCTGCGCGGCTTGCAGCGCCCGGGTGGAAAAGGCGGTATCCCAGGTGCCCGGGGTCTCCGCCTGCTCCGTAAATCTGCTGACCAACTCCATGGGGGTGGAGGGCACCGCCGCCCCCGGGGAGATCATCGCCGCAGTGGAGGCCGCGGGCTATGGCGCCGCGGAAAAGGGCGCCGCCCAAAGCGCCGTCTCCCCCGCCCAGGCGGAGGAGGAGCTCCAGGACCGGGAGACCCCGGTGCTCCGGCGGCGGCTTTTATGGTCCTTGGGCTTTTTGCTGGTGCTGATGTATATCTCCATGGGGCACATGATGTGGGGCTGGCCCCTGCCTGCCTTCTTTGCCGGCAACCACATTGCCATGGGGCTGGCCCAGCTGCTGCTGACGGTGGCAGTCATGGTCATCAACCAGAAATTTTTCATCAGCGGCTTCCAGAGCCTGTGGCACCGGGCCCCCAACATGGATACCCTGGTGGCCCTGGGCTCCGGGGCGGCCTTTGTATACAGCACCTACGCCCTGTTCGCCATGACCGATGCTCAGGTCCGGGGCGATCTGGCCGGGGTTGAGCACTATATGATGGAGTTCTACTTCGAGTCCGCCGCCATGATCCTGACCCTCATCACCGTGGGCAAGATGCTGGAGGCCCGCTCCAAGGGCCGGACCACCGACGCCCTCAAGGGTCTGATGCGTCTGGCACCCAAGACCGCCACCGTGGTCCGGGACGGCCAGGAGGTGGAGATCCCCGTGGAGCAGCTGCTCCAGGGTGAGGTCTTCGTGGTGCGGCCCGGGGAGAACATCCCCGTGGACGGCGTGGTGGAAGAGGGCGAGAGCGCGGTGAACGAGTCCGCCCTCACCGGCGAAAGCATCCCCGTGGACAAGGCGCCGGGGGACGCCGTCTCCGCCGCAACGCTGAACCAATCGGGCTTCCTCCGCTGCCGGGCCACCCGTGTGGGACAGGACACCACCCTCTCTCAGATCATTCAGATGGTCAGCGACGCGGCGGCCACCAAGGCTCCCATCGCCAAGGTGGCCGACAAGGTCTCCGGTATTTTTGTGCCCACGGTCATCGCCATCGCCGTGGTGACCACCCTGGTCTGGCTGGGGCTTGGGCAAAGCGTGGGTTACGCCTTGGCCCGGGGCATCTCCGTGCTGGTGATCTCCTGCCCCTGCGCCCTGGGTCTGGCCACCCCCGTGGCCATCATGGTGGGCAGCGGACTGGGCGCCAAAAACGGCATCCTCTTCAAAACCGCCGTCTCGTTGGAAGAGACGGGCAAGGTGCAGATCGTGGCCCTGGACAAAACCGGCACCATCACCTCCGGCGAGCCCCAGGTCACCGACCTGCTGCCCGCCCCCGGCGTGACGGAGGAAGCGCTGCTCACCCTGGCCTTCGCCCTGGAGCAGAAGAGCGAGCATCCCCTGGCCCGGGCCATTTTGCGCAAAGGGCAGGAGCTGGGCCTTGCGCCGGAGGAGGTCCGCGAGTTCCAGGCCCTGCCCGGCAACGGCCTGACCGCCCTGTATCAGGACAGCCGGCTCAGCGGCGGCAACGCCGCCTTTATCCAGACCCGGGCCGCCATTTCCCCGGCGCTCTCCGCCCAGGCAGAAACTTTAGCAGAAGCGGGAAAAACGCCCCTCTTCTTTGCCCGGGATAACCAGCTCGTAGGCATCATCGCCGTGGCAGACGTTCTGAAAGAGGACAGCCCCCAGGCGGTACGGGAGCTTCAGGGCATGGGCATCCGGGTAGTCATGCTCACCGGTGACAACCAGCGCACCGCCCGGGCCATCGGCGCCCAGGCGGGCGTGGACGAGGTGATCGCCGGGGTGCTGCCCGACGGGAAAGAGAGCGTCATCCGCAGTCTTTCCCAACAAGGTAAGGTGGCCATGGTGGGCGACGGCATCAACGACGCCCCGGCCCTCACCCGGGCGGACATCGGCATCGCCATCGGCGCGGGCACGGATGTGGCCATCGACGCAGCGGATGTGGTGCTGATGAAAAGCCGGCTCAGCGACGTGCCGGCGGCCATTCGCCTCAGCCGGGGCACGCTGCGGAATATTCACGAAAACCTGTTCTGGGCCTTCTTCTACAACACCATCGGCATTCCCCTGGCTGCCGGGGTGTTTATCCCCCTGGGGCTGACCCTGAATCCCATGTTCGGCGCGGCGGCCATGAGCCTGTCCAGTTTCTGTGTGGTTTCCAACGCCCTGCGGCTGAATCTTCTCAAGCTGCGGGACGCCAGAAAGGATCATAAAATCAAACCCATTCAAATCAAGGAGGAATCAGTGCAAATGGAAAAGACTATGAAGATCGAGGGCATGATGTGCGCCCACTGCGAAGCCCGTGTCAAGAAGGCCCTGGAGGCTCTGCCCCAGGTGAGTGAGGCCCAGGTCAGCCATGAAAGCGGCACCGCCGTGGTGAAGCTGACCGCCGATGTTCCCGCCGAGACGCTGAAAAAGGCCGTGGAGGATCAGGACTACCAGGTGCTGGACATTCAGTGAGCGGTAAAATACCCGCCCGGGGCGGAGA
>JAHHSB010000047.1 GCA_020025415.1 Oscillibacter sp.
GCCAGCGGCTCCAGAGCACCGCGGCAGCCGCCGACAGCAGCACCGCTGCCACCGCGGCGTAACCCGCCCCGCTCAGGGCGCCACCGCCCAGGTGTAGCCGATGCCGTACACCGTTTTGAGATATTCCGGCCGGGCCGGATCCGCCTCCAGCTTGCCCCGCAGCCGCTTCACCGTCACGGACAAAGCGTTTTCATCCACATACTCCGCCCCGTCAGTCCACACCCGGTCTACCAGGGTGGTCCGGGCCACCGCGTGTCCCCGGTTCTCCACCAGCACCCGCAGCAGCCTCTGCTCCGTTTTGGAAAGCTCCACCGCCGTGCCGTCCCGGCGGAAGTCCATGGAGGCAAAGTCAAAGGAAAAGGGCCCCAGGGCCAGGGCATCCTTCCGCCGGGTGGCGCCTCGGCGCAGCTGGGCCGCCACCCGGGCCCGAAGTACCGCCACAGAGAAGGGCTTGGTGATATAGTCGTCCGCCCCGGCTTCCAGCCCGGTGACCTCGTCCAGTTCCAGGTCGTTGGCAGTGAGCAGGATCACCGGCACGGCGCTGCCCTGGCGCAGACGACGCAGCAGGCTAAGGCCGCTGCCGTCCGGCAGGTTAATATCCAGGATCAAAAGGTCAAATTCCTCCCGGAGCAGCAGCTCCCGGGCCTGGGCCAGGGTGCCCCGCCGGGTGACGGAGATCTGCTGGCCCTCCAGGGCCAGGGCGATGCCCTGGGAAAGGGTTTCGTCATCTTCTAATAGAAAAATCCGCGGCATGGCTGCGCCTCCTGTGGTAGATCTGGTTTTCATCATACCACAGTTTCCGGGAAAAACCTACTGCTTTCCCCCGGACAGGAAAAAGCCCGCCCCGGTTTCTTTCCGGGGCGGGCGCTTTGTTCAGTTTCCGGTGCTGCCTGCCGGGGGCTTCGGGTCCGGCGTGTTGGTCCGGCGCACCTCCAGATAGTAGTGCTCCACCGCCGTATCCAGCTCCACCGTCCTGACATCGGCAGCCAGGTCAAAGCCGAAGTTCTGACGCACCAGCTGGATCTGCCCCCGGTCTTCCAGCGTGACCCGCTGGGCTGTGCAGCGGAGGTTGGAGCCCAGGGTACTCACCAGGTCGTAGCCGTAGATGCCCTGTTTTTTTGTGTGGGCGCAGGCGTAGTCAAAGCTGCCTGCCTTGGTCATCTCCGCATCCAGCGTGACGCTGCCGCCGGCGGGAATGGTGATCTCCGCATTCAGCCAGCACACCCGGTCCATGTTCAGCACCTCGCCGGCGATGTCCTCGATCCCGCCGGTGCTGTAGCGCTCCATGGCCGTGCTGGACAGCAGCCCGTAGGAGAGCAGATGCTCCCAAAACGCCCGGTAACAGAGCTCAAAATCCACATCCGGCATCTGGGCCTCGCCGTAGAGGGGCATTCCCCAGACCTTCGGCAGAATCTGGCGGAACATGGTGTCCAGGTTGCTTTCGTAGCGCTCCACCGTTACGCCGCAGCCCTCCAGAGGCTCGGTATCGAGGTCGGTGCCGCCGGTGACATAGCCCGCTACGCTCAGGTTTGTGATGTCCTCGCCCAGCACCAGCAGGTAGAAGCTCTCCCCGTAGCGGGACTCCCGGGGCTCCGGAATGGAGAAGCCCCGGACCATGGTGCCGCTCTCCGGGTCGTTCCGGAAGGCGTGGAAGCCATAGCTCAGCACGGTGGTCTGTTCATAGTCCAGGTGGAACTTCACCTGGAGGGAGGGATTGGGCCGCCCCGCTTCCTCATCTTTTTCCGGCCCGTAGGGGTCGGTGAAGCGGTAGACCGTCACGGGAATACCGCTCACGTCCGGGGCAGGGCCCAGGGCGTTTGTCTGATAGCTGCCGTCCGCGAGCAGGGCCTTGTAATCCTCCCAGCTGTCGGCGGTGTCCAGGTTGACGGTGCCCTCGGGGTCATCTCCCGGCGAGTCGCCCCAGACACCCTCGAAGTTGCCGGAGTAGGCCCCCACATCAAGCTGCTTCTCCTCCAGCGCCTGGCCATCTAAACTCAGAGCGGGCAGGGGAGAGCTGCCCGGATCGCCGATCAGCTCCTGCAGCGAGGCGGCAAAGGGATAGAGCAGCGTCACCGTCTGATCCTGGTCGGAGCGGTTGGTCAGGGTGTAGCGGTCATAGACTTGGATATTGGTAGAGCGTTTATAGCGCCCGCCTTCGGGGTACCACTCGTTGTAGTCCTCCAGCACATCCTGGCGCTCTTCCTCGGTCAAATGGTTCCGAGAGGCGGCCTCCGCCTCGTTGGAGATCCACTCCGGTACCCAAGGGGCAAAGTCCAGGGTGATGTCCCGCTGGGCGGAGATGGCGTCGTTTTCCGCCGCCAGGGTCAGGGGGAATACCGGCCCGGCGTAGGACATGAAGGTGGAGGAGCCGTCGGATCCGCTGCCGCCGCTCTGGCCGCCCATCCGGAGCAGCAGGAACGCTCCGCCGCCCACCGCCAGCACCAGACAGGCGGCCATGGCCGCCCAGCGCCGCCAGGGGGAACGCCGCCCCAGGGAATGGGGCTGGGAGCTGTTGGAATTGGGCAGCCTGGCGCCCTCGTCGATGCTCTTGTCGGACAGCTCGCTCAGGGATTGGAACAGCCGCTTGCTCTTGTCGCTCATAGGATCACTCCTTCCTGCTCCAGCGCCTGGCGCAGGTCCAGGCGCAGCCGCCGCAGCCGCTGGGAAAGCCGGTTGGGGCTCCAGCCCAGCTGCCCGGCCAGGTCCTTCACCGCCTCGGCATACCAGTAGCGCCGGAGGAACAGTGCCCGGTCCCCATCGGACAACTCTGCCAGCCAGCGCTCCACCGCCGCTGCGATCTCCCGGGTCTCCCACTGCTCCTCGGCGCTGGGCACGGCGGGGACGCAGTCCTCCAGCTCCAGGGTCAGGGCCTCCAGACCCTCGCCCCGCTTCTGGCTGCGCCCGGCGCGCCAGCGGTCGATGGACAGATTCCGGACGATCCGGCACAGATAGGCCCGCAGGGAGCCCGGCTTCTGGGGCGGCATGGTGTCCCAAGCCCGGTGCCAGGTGTCGTTGACGCACTCGTCGGCGTCTTCCCGGCTGCGGAGAATGTTGAACGAGACGCTCCGGCACAGCGGACCGTATTTTTCGTCGGAGGCCTGGATAGCCTCCGGGTCCCGCTGCCAGTACAGCGTGACAATGGCGGTGTCTTCCATGATCTATCCCCCCTCGGGTACGGATTTTTTTTCTTCATCCATTTAGACGCAAAGCAGCCGGAAATGTGACGGCAGTGGAATGGGGCGGGCAGGACGTTCGCCGTGGAAGGCGGGAATGTCGCAGCGCTCCTTGAGCTGCCGCTCAATCTGGAGGCAGCGGGGGGCGGGGATATCCTCCAGATTCACGCCGCTGAAAGAGCCCGCCAGCAGAGCTGCGGTGTTGCCATCTGGTCCACATCCTGGCTGCGGATGCAAAGAGGGATGGTGTCTACCCCGCCGAAGGCCTTGAACGGCGCGCACTTACCCTCCATCACCGGTATGCCGGCCTCGGGCCCAATGCCCCCCAGGCCCAGCACGGTGCTGCCGTCGGTGACCACGGCCACCGTGTTCCGGCGGCGGGCAAGGTCATAGCTTTTCCGAGGATCCTTGGTGTGGGAAGTGGAAAATCCTGCTTCCATTTTAAAAAGAACGGGCGGGGCTTTCAACGGGAAGGGAGGGGAGCACGGACGGCGCCTCAATCCTCCCGGCAGGCGGCGTCGATTAGCGCCGCGGCCCGGGCGATATACTCGCTCAGGGGCAGTTCCTCCACCCCTGCCATCTGGATGCCGCAGCGGTTCATGGGCACCAGGATCTTTTTGGCGGCGCTCTCCGTCACGGCCAGGGCCATGCGGGGGGTGACCTCGCCCATCATGGCGTTGGCCGCCAGGATCCCCGCCGGGCCGGCGATGATGTCCGCCTGGGGGGCCATCACTGCCACGGGGTTTTCCCCGGTGGCGCACTGGCGCACGCCGGCCTTCATCATGGCCGAGGTGGCGATGGAGTTGGCGCCGATGGCCATCAGCGTGCAGGGGCAGCCCCCCGCCAGCAGCCGCTCAGCCAGGGCGCTGCCGATCCGGCCCCCCTGGCCGTCGATGATGAGAACTGTTTTCATTGGTAGAACCTCCTGCTGGGGCGGTGGCGCCCCAAAATAAAATGTAGACTGAAAGCGGGCCGGGGAAGGGAAAGCCCGCGCCCGGACAGGGCACACCGGGCGGCGCACTCTTTCCACCGGGCGAACATGCCTGCCAGGGCCAAGCAGCCGTCAAGGGCGTCTGCCGCATCTGAACCATTTCCGTCAAATATCTGGTCAAAGTGAACCCAGCTCCTTTCCCGAAAGGCGGCAGGGATCGCCGGATTTCCCATAGGGGGATTTTCTGGCACCCCACCTGGGACGGCCGACCCAAAAACTTTCATTATATTAGCACTTTTCACCATTAAAGGCAAGAAAAGAACGGAGAGGCAAAGGAACAAACGGGGGCTGGCAAGCCCAGGAGAATGTGCTATGCTGACAAGCAGAGCTAAACGGGCCAGCCCGGCGGTCCTTCGTTGGGGCTGAGCACTTGGACATGAGGCACAGGGCATGAAAGTCATGAAGGAATTTAAGCAGGGAATCCGCCTCATAGACGGGGTGACCCGGGATCTGGTGGCGGCCAACGAGGAATACTCCATCCCCATGTGCAGGCGGATTACGTGATCTCCGGCTGCGGCGAGCTGGTGGTGGGTGAGGAGGCAATCGAGATGAAGGCCGTGGACTGCATTCCGGTGGAGTCCAGCGTGCCCCGCGGCTTCCGCCTGATTAAGGAGAATCTGGAAGTGCTGGAATTTTTCGCCCCCGGCGGGAGAGTATCGAGGCGTTCCCCTTGTGAAAAGGCCGCGCCCGGTCAAGAACATAGGGAAAAAGGAGCCGCAGGCGATCTGGCCCGCGGCTCCTTTGTCGTGTGGGAAGAACGATTCAGAATTCTGGGTTGACCCGCAGCTTGCGGTAGTGGGTGTGAAGCAGCGCCTTGGCCCGGGGAGAGCCGGGCTCGCCCAGATACTCCCGGTAAAGGGCTTCCACCGCCGGATTATCCTGGGGCAGGCGCAGGGCGTGCTTCCGGTCCTGGGAATAGAGCACCTGGGCCCGCTTGGCGGGGACATCCACAAAGTTGCGCACGTCGAAGGGGACGTGGGGCTGGCCGCCGCCGTTGACACAGCCGCCGGGACAGGCCATGACTTCGATAAATTGATAGTCCGCCTCGCCGCTGCGGACCTTTTCCAGCAATGCCCGGGTGTTGGCCAGGCCGGAGACCACCGCCACATGGAGGGTCTGGCCGGCGATGGTATAGCTGGCCTCCTTCACGCCGGCTATGCCCCGCAGCTCTGTCAGCTCCAGCCGCTCCGGCGCCGCGCCGGTGAGGATCTTCTCGGCGGTACGCAGGGCTGCCTCCATCACGCCGCCGGTGACGCCGAACAGCGCCGCGGCGCCGGTGGACAGGCCCAGAGGCGCGTCAAAGTCCTCGTCGGGCAGCTCAGTGAAGCGAATACCCGCCCGGTCGATCATCCGGGCCAACTCCCGAGTGGTCAGGGCGAAGTCCACATCCGGCAGGCCGCCCTCCTCTTCCAGACGGTGGATCTCCATCTTCTTGGCGGTGCAGGGCATGAAGGAGACCATGACGATCTGGGCCGGGTCAATGCCGTTTTTCTCGGCGTAGTAGCTCTTGGCCACGGCACCGAACATCTGCTGGGGGGACTTGCAGGTGGAAAGATGCTCCGTCAGGTCGGGGAAGTAACGCTCACAGTACTGCACCCAGCCGGAAGAGCAGGAGGTGAGCAGGGGCAGCCGCACGCCGGATTGGAGGAGGCCGATGAGCTCATGGGCCTCCTCCACCGCCGTCAGGTCGGCGGCAAACTGGGTGTCGAACACCTGCTCAAAGCCCAGCCGCCGCAGGGCGGCCACCAGCTTGCCCTGCACATCCGTGCCGGGGGCCAGGCCGAAGGATTCGCCCAGGGCCGCCCGCACTGCGGGGGCCACCTCCACCAGTACGTGCTTGCGGGGATCGCCCAAAGCCTTGAATACCTCCTGGGTGGAATCCTTTTCCTGCAGGGCCCCGGTGGGGCAGACACTGATGCACTGGCCGCAGCCCACGCAGCTGGTCTGGCCCAGCCCCATCTCGAAGGCACAGCCGATGGAGGTGGCAAAACCCCGGTGGTTGGTGCCGATAACGCCCACGCCCTGGACCTGGTTGCACATGGCCACGCAGCGTCGGCAGAGGATGCACTTGCTGCCGTCCCGGATCATGTGGATCGAGGAGGTGTCCAGCACCGTCTGGGTGACGGGCCCTTCATAGCGGTTGGTGTCGTCCACGTCGTAGCGGTGGCACAGGCGCATCAGCTCACAGCTGCCGCTGCGGGAGCAGGTCCAGCAGTCTTTGCGGTGGTTGGAGAGCATCAGCTGCAAGGTCTTTTTCCGCGCCTCCAAGATCTCGGGGGTGCTGGTGTGGACGACCATGCCATCCCGGTCGCAGGGATAGACGCAGGCGGCAGCATAGTTGTCCATGCCCTCCACCTCCACCACGCAGATGCGGCACGCGCCGATCTCGTTGATCTTGCGCATGTAGCACAGGGTGGGAATGTCGATATGGACGGAGCGGGCCGCGTCCAGAATGGTGGTGCCCTTGGGGACGGTGACCTGGATCCCGTCGATGGTTAAGGTGATTTGTTCCATATTCCAGCCCTCCTTATCCCTTGCGTACCGCGTGGAAGGGACACACGCTCATGCAGTTGCCGCACTTAATGCAGCGGGCGGGATCGATGCGGTGGGGCCGCTTCACGCCGCCGCTGATGGCCTCCACCGGGCAGTTGCGCATGCACATGGTGCAGCCCTTGCAGACCTTCGGGTCGATAGAATAGCTGATCATGGACTTGCACACCCCGGCGGGGCAGCGCTTTTCGACGATGTGGGCGGCGTACTCGTCCCGGAAATAGCGGATAGTGGACAGCACCGGGTTGGGCGCTGTCTGGCCCAGGCCGCACAGGGCGTTTTTGGTGATGTAAGAGGCCAAGGCCTCCAGTTCGTCCAGATCGCCGTGGGCACCCTTGCCGTCGGTGATCTTCTCCAGCAGCTCCAGCATCCGCCGGGTGCCCACCCGGCAGGGGGTACACTTGCCGCAGGACTCATCCACCGTAAAGCGGAGGAAGAACTTGGCAATGTCCACCATGCAGGAGTCCTGGTCCATGACGATCAGGCCGCCGGAGCCCATCATGGAGCCGATGGCCGTCAGGTTGTCGTAGTCGATTGGAATGTCGAAATTCTCCCGGGAGATGCAGCCGCCGGAGGGGCCGCCGGTCTGGGCGGCCTTGAACGAGCCGCCGTTGGGAATGCCGCCGCCGATCTCCTCCACCACCTCCCGCAGCGTGGTGCCCATGGGGATCTCTACCAGGCCGGTATTGCGGATCTTGCCGCCTAGGGCAAAGACTTTGGTGCCGGGGGACTTCTCTGTGCCGATGGAACGGAACCACTCCGCTCCCCGCAGAATGATCTGGGGCACGTTGGCCAGGGTTTCTACGTTGTTGAGGATGGTGGGCTTGCCAAACAGACCCTGGTTGGCGGGGAAGGGCGGCCGGGGGCGGGGTTCGCCCCGCTTGCCCTCGATGGAGGTCATCAGGGCTGTCTCCTCGCCGCAGACAAATGCGCCGGCGCCCAGGCGTAGGTCGATGTCAAAGTCAAAGCCGCTGCCGAAGATGTTTTTGCCCAGCAATCCGTAGTCATAGGCCTGGCGCAGGGCGGTGCGCAGATGGGCCACCGCCAGAGGATACTCCGCCCGGACGTAGATAAAGCCCTGGCTGGCCCCAATGGCATAGCCGGCAATGGCCATGGCTTCCAGCACGGCGTGGGGGTCGCCCTCCAGCACGGAGCGGTCCATGAAGGCACCGGGGTCGCCCTCGTCGGCGTTGCAGCAGACGTACTTCTGCACCTTGCCCCGGTCGCCGCAGGCGAAGCGCCACTTTTTCCCCGTGGGGAAGCCCGCGCCGCCCCTGCCCCGGAGGCCTGAGTCCAAAATGATATCGATGACCTGATCGGGGGACAGTTCCGTCAGCGCCTTGCCCAGAGCCTGATAGGCGCCCCGGGCGATGGCCTCGTCGATGCGCTCCGGGTCGATGACGCCGCAGTTGCGAAGCACGATGCGCAGCTGCTTGCGGAAGATGCCCGTGTCGTCCAGGGCGGTGACGGGGGTGCTGTCGTCCATGGTCAGATCGTCGGGATTGGTCATGGTGTATTTACCCAGAGGCTGGCCGTCCCGCAGGTGGGACTTGGCAATCTCCGCCGCCTTGCGGGGATTGACGTGAATGTACGTTACCTTGGGCTGGCCCGGTTCCAGCACCTCCACAATGGGTTCGTACTGGCAGATGCCGATGCAGCCCGTGGACACCAGCTCTACGTTGTCCAGCTTCAGCTCCTTCACCGCCTGGCGCAGCGCGTCCATCACTGTTCCGGCGCCGGAGGCCAGGCCGCAGGTGGCCATGCCCACCAGCACCCGGGTGGTCTTGGCGTCCGCCGGGCGGGGCCCCACGGTGGGGGCCATGGCCACTTCCATGTTCCGGATGTCTTCAAGCGTTTTCATGGGGCACCTCCTCGTCTTCCGAAGCATAGCGCTCCAGGATCCGTTCCACCTGGTCCGGCGTCATACGCCCGTATACATCGTCGTTAATCAGCATGACCGGAGCCAGGCCGCAGGCGCCCACGCAGCGGCAGGTATCCAGGGAGAACTTGCCGTCGGGGGTGCACATGCCCTCGTCGATCTTGAGCAGCTCCTTGATCTTCTCCAGCACCGCGCCGGAGCCCTTGACGTAGCAGGCCGTGCCCAGGCACACGGAGATGCGGTACTTGCCCCGGGGATAGAGATGGAACATGGAGTAAAAGGTGGAGATGCCGTAGATCTCCTCCAGTGGATGGCCAGTGGCGTCAGAGATCATGGTCTGCACCTGGATGGGAAGATACCCGTAGATCTCCTGGGCCTGCTGCATGATGGGCATCAGGGAGCCGGGAATATCCTTGTATGCGGCAATGACACTTCGCAGGGCCGCTTCCTGCTCCGCTGTTCCGCGGAAAGGCACGGAATGGGTTTGCTCAGCCATATTGACGCGCCTCTCTTGACATCCGGTCTGTGTCCCGCCTGGGCGGGCCGCAGC
>JAHHSB010000048.1 GCA_020025415.1 Oscillibacter sp.
AGTGACCCCCTGCTTGTAAGGCAGGTGCTCTAACCAGCTGAGCTATGCTCCCGTGCTTTCCGCTCCAGACGGCGAATGTTATTATACTAAACCCGACCCCATCTGTCAACAAAAATCTCAAATTTTTTTAAGCCGTTTGTAAAAAATGTTCTCTCCCCGGCGAAGCGTGCCGGGGAGAGGGGCAGCCTTTAGCGTTTCGCCTGGGAGATCAGCCGCTGAAGATCCTGGGCGGAGAATTTCTGCACGCTGTCGCAGAAGCGGCAGGTCAGCTCCGCACCGCCCTGCTCGTCCAGCATGGCCTGGAGCTCGCCGACGCCCAGGCTCAGCAGCGCCCGCTCCATCCGCTCCCGGCTGCAGGTGCAGCGGTACTCGATGGGGCTCTTCTCCAAAATCTCCAGCTCAAAGTCGGATAGTGCCCGGCGCAGCAAGGATTCGGGGTCAGCGTCCTCCCGTAGCAGGGTACTCACCGGCCCGGCGGAGAGCAGGCTCCCCTCCACCCGGGAGATCACATCCTCCCCGGCGCCGGGCAGCAGCTGGATAAGATAGCCGCCGGCGGCCAGCACGCTCTGGTCCCGATCCACCAGCACCCCCAGGCCGCAGGCGGTGGGAATCTGCTCGGACTCCACGAAATAGGCCGCCAGATCCTCGGCAATCTCGCCGCCCAGCAGGGCGACGCTGCCCACATAGGGCTCTTTCATGTGCAGGTCCCGGATCACCGTCAAGATGCCGTCGGTGCCCACGGCACCGCCCACGTCCAGCTTGCCGTCAGGCCGCAGGGGCAAGTCCACCGCAGGATTGTCTACGGTGCCCCGGACGTTGCCCTCGTTGTCGGACACCGCCAGAATGGTGCCCAGGGGGCCGCCGCCTTTGATCTGCAGCGTCACGCTGGAGCCCTCACCCTTGAGGGCGTTGCCCATCATGGAAGCCGCCGCCAGCGTCCGGCCCAGGGCGGCCGTGGCCACCGGCAGGGTCTTGTGGATCTGCCGCGCCCGTTCGGTCAGGGCGCGGGTGGAAACCGCGGCGGCTTTGATCTTGCCGTCGGCGGAGATTGCGCGTACCAGTTGATCTTGCATCATACCGTATCCTTTACTTTGATTTTGTGCACAGGAAATTCAGCCGCTCCTCCTCCGGGCCGGGCGCCTTGCGGCGCAGGTCCCCCCGGATCTCCACCCGGTCGAAGCCCGCCTTCTTCAGGGCGGCGGTCAGCTCCTCCGGCTCCCAGGCCCGCTCCCGATGCTCTTCCCAGCTGCGCTCCCAGCGGCCGCCGGGCCCCAGGCGGAACAGGTCCACCCAGTAGGTGCAGATCTTCGTCTTTTCGGAAAAGGCGGTGCGCCAGACGCAATAGCTCTCCTCCGTCTCGTCCAGATAGATCTGCCCATCCATGCGCCGGAGCTTATAGGGAGAGTTGACGTCGAACAAAAAGCGGCCGCCGGAACGGAGATGGCGGCACACCCGGGCAAAGGTCTGCTCCAGATCCTGCTTGCGGGTCAGATAGTTGATGGCGTCCAGGGTGGACACCGCCGCGTCCACCTGCTGGGCCAGGTTCAGCCGCTCCATGGACTGGTGGAGGAAAAAGGGCGGCTGCCCCTGCTCCAGGGCGGTCGCCTTCTGGGCCGCCTGGGCCAGCATCTCCTCCGAAGCGTCCACGGCGATGACCTGATACCCACGCTCCGCCAGCAGGCAGGCAATGGTCCCCGTGCCGCAGCCCAGGTCCAGCACCGTGCGCACCGGCGGGTTTTCCCGGCGCAGCGCCCGGTCCAGAAAGGCGGCCCGCCGAACATGGCGGGCGTCTTCCATCAGCGCGTCATAGGCGGCGGCAAAGTCGCCGTACTCTTTCATTCCGGCTGCTCCTCCTGCTGTTTCTGCCGGGCAAACACCGCGGCGTAGCCGCCGGTGCCGTAGCTCAGCGAGCGGTTGACCCGGCTGATGGTAGCGCTGGATGCCCCGGTCTTTTCCAGGATCTCATTATAGATCAGCCCCTGGTTGAGCAGGGAGGCCACCTCGAAGCGCTGCTCCATGGAGCGCAGCTCCGACACCGTGCACAGATCCTGGAAAAAGTCGTAGCACTCCTTTTCGTCCCGGAGCAGCAAAATGGCCTTATACAAATCGCCGTTCATTTCCTTTTTCCCAATTTTCACCATGGCAAATATCCTCCCGTCCCCATGTAGGCATTTGTCTGACTATGCAGTATTTTAGCATTGTACTGCGTGAAAGTAAAGGGGCAATCGCGCTTTTTTCTCGCCCAGGGGGCAAAGGGCAAGCACTGTCACCGGTACTCCCCGGCGCGCATAAGCTGAAACAGCACGACAGCCGGCAAATCACCCGTGCACCGCAAGGAGGAACCGATTCCATGAAGCAAGCCGCCGACCAGCTCCTAACTGAAGAAATCACCGCCGAGCGGGAGTGGAGTGTGGATGGGATCCCCATTCTGACAGCCTCCATCTCCCTGCCCCGGCCCATCCGGGTGGATGGCCGGACCACCGCCCGGATTGACCGTTACTATCGGATGCTCCAGCGCAGCTATCTGCTCTACTGCGAGCGGATGCTCTTTCCCCAATCGGCGGAGGCCTACTGGGCGGCCATCCGCAACAGCACGCCCCTGCCCCGGGACACCGCCGCCCTGAACTATCGGGTCACCTGGAACCACAGCGGCATCTGGAGCCTGTACACCCAGACCCGGGAGTCCATCGGACAGCGGCGGGCAGAGCTGCTGCGCCGGGGGGACACCTGGGATCTGCTGACGGGCTATCCGCTGGCCCTGTCGGACTTTTTCCCCCGGCACAGTGCCTGGAAAAAGCGGCTGCGGGCCGCCGCCCGGGATGAGATCCTCCGCCAGGAGGCCGCGGGAGTGGCCCACTATCACGAAAACTGGCAGCAGGCCCTGCAGGATTTCAACTCCCAGAACTTCTATCTCACCGCTGGGGGGCTGTGCTTTTTCTATCAGATGCACACCATCGCCCCGGCGGTGGAGGGCATTCCGGTGTTCTGCCTGCCCTTTTCTCCAGAGGGGCCCCGTCTTCCGGAGGCGGAATAAAAGCGGCGCTGCGGGAAATCCCGCGGCGCCGCCTGCTGCTTTTTTCAGTCTTTTCCGGAATCCGCCTGGTCCAAATAGCCGGGGATCATCTCCAGATACTCCAGGGCGGAGACCCGGTTGCCCTGGATCTCCTCCTCCGTCAAGGGGCGCACCACCCGGGCCGGAGAGCCCAGCACCATGGACCCATCGGGAACGTCCATCTTCCCGGTGACCAGGGCCCCGGCCCCCACCAGACAGTTTTTACCGATCCGGGCGCCGGAGATCACGATGGCTCCCATGCCGATGAGCGTGTTGTCCCCGATGGTGCAGCCGTGGACGATAGCCCCATGGCCGATGGTGCAGCCCCGGCCCACATGGGTCTCGTCGTGCACCACCACGTTATCCTGGATATTGGTCTCTTCCCCGATGACGATGGGGCCCCGGTCGCCTCGGAGCACGGCCCCGGGCCATACGCTGCAGCCCGTGTTCAGGCGCACATCTCCCAAAATGTGGGCGCCGGGATCGATCAGCATTTTCTTTTTCTGTTGCGCCTGTCCCATACCAGTTATCTCTCCTTCTCTTTTTCTGGCGGAGGGTTCTCAGCCCCCTTACAGGGCAAAATTTCCCGCCTGGAACACCGGGATCTCACGCCCATCCCAGGTGATGCCGGTGATGTTCAGGTCCCGGGTCCCGATCATAAAATCCACATGGGTGATGGACTCGTTCAGCCCCCTGCTGCGCAGCTCCTGGGCGCTCATGTCCCGCCCCCCTTTGATGCAGGGATAGGACTGGCCGAAGGCCAGATGGCAGGCGGCGTTTTCATCAAACAAGGTGTTGTAGTACAGGATCTTCTGGTTGGAGATGGGGCTATCATAGGGCACCAGCGCCACCTCGCCGAAATAGGCCGCCCCTTCGTCCACGGCAATGGCAGAGCGCAGCACTTCCTCCCCCTCCCGGGCGTGGACTTCCGCGATCCGGCCATCCCGCACCACCATGTGGAACCCGTCGATGATGTTCCCGTCGTGGGCCAGGGGCATGGAGGCGTAGACCACGCCGTTGACCCCGGTCTTCAGAGGGGCGGTAAACAGCTCCTCCGTGGGCATATTGGCAATGAAGGTCTGCCCCGCAGGGGTCTGGTCTGCGCCGGACTCCCACACATGGTCCCGGGGCAGCTCCACCGTCAGGTCGGTGCCCAGGGAGTTGGTGTAGTGCAGGAAGCGGAAATTCAGCTCGTTGAGCCGCTTCATCCGCTGCTCCAGCGTCTGGAGATGCTGCTGCCAACGCGCCTCGCTCCGGCCGTCGCCGGTAATGCGCACGGCTTCAAAAATCGCCTCCCACAGTCGGTCCATGGCCCGGGCCTCGTCTAAGTCGGGAAACACCTTCCGGGCCCAGGATGGCACAGGGATGGAGGCGATGCACCAGGGGAAGCCGCTGCTCATCTGCAGCCGGTCAAAGTCCTTCAGTGCCTTGCCGGATGCCTGCTGGGCCCGCATCATCCGCCCGGCATCCACCCCCTTGAGGTTTTCCGGGTCCGACGCGGAGATGGCCAGGTAGGCCGCCCCCTCCAGGGCATGGTCATTATAGAAGTGGCGCTGCCACAAGGGTACCTCGTCAAATACCTTCTCGTCGGCGTAGAGGTATTTCATCCGGGTGAGCTGGTCATCATGCCAGTTCATCACTACCTCCCGGCAGCCCCGCTCATAGGCCCGCCGGGCACACAGCCGGGCAAAGTCGGCACACTCCACCGGGGCGGTGATGACCAGGTTTTGCCCCTCGCCCACATTCAGGCCCACATCCACCAGTAAAGCGGCGTACTCCTTGTATTTTTCTTCCATGGGACAACTTCCTTTCCAAATGTTCCCGGCACCGGCGGACAGCGTCCTCAGTGAAGGCTCCACCGCTCCTTGCGCAGGGAAATGATCGTGGCATTCAGCTCCGCCCCCATGATCAGCACCGTGGCGCTCAAATACAGCCAGATCATCAGCACGATGGCCGTTCCAATAGAGCCGTAGACCAGGGAGTAGGAGGCAAAATGCTCCACATAAAAAGAATAGCATAAAGATACCAGAATCCACGCCCCCAGAGACACCAGCACGCCGGGATAGATGTTCTCCCTAGGCTGGTGCGTATCCTGAGACAGCGCGTAGAGCAAAAACAAGTTCAGATACATCAATGCTGCAATCACGGGGAAGCGCATCCGGCTCCACAGCTCCGCCGCCGACTCGGGCAGATGGAAATGGACGATGGCATAGTTGAGCAGCATCTCTCCCACCGTCATCAGCGTCAGCGTCAGGATAATGGTGACGATCAGCAGTGCGGTGTAGATCAGGCTCTTGGCGATGTGGCGCAAAGCGCTTCGGGGCGGGCCCAGATGATAGGCGTTGCGCACCGCCCGCATCAGGGCGTTGGTGGCCCGCATGGGAAAGTATATGGAAAAGACCAGTCCAAAAATCAGCAGCCTGGCGCTGGATGTCTGCCCCACATATTCCAGATAGGCGTTGGCAAAATTCAGCACCGAGGCAGGCAGGAGCTCATCGAAGTTGGCCAGCAGGGCTGCCACATCCATGTGCAGCATACCCAGTAGGGCGTTGAGGAAAATCAGCATGGGAAAAATGGCAAACATCAGATAAAATGACAGCGCCGCGCTTTGAATCCCCACGTTGTGCCCCCAATAGCGCTGGGTCATCAGATAAGCGCCGCGTAAAAGTCGGTTCTGCGGCAGCGGCCGCAAGCCTGTATCCTCCATGGAGCCGCCCCTCCTTTCCGGGTCTTGTTTCGCGCGTGTCCTCCGTACATTTTAACACAGCTGTTTCAAAAAGAGAAGCCGCTTTGTGTCAGAGAAAGCAGCAGCGTCAAGAAATCTTGTATCCTTTGTCTTTCTTCCAGGCAAAAAATATGATATACTTGTTGTAACTTTGCCGAATGACCGGGAATTTTGTCTCCGGCCGCCCCAACGGCAGGAAAGGAGGAAGTTTTTATGCGTCTGACCCAGCAGCAGCGCCAGACCCAGTCCCTGCTTCTGACCCAAAAGATGCGTCAATCCCTCCATCTGCTGCAGCTGCCGGCTCCGGATCTGGAAAGCTATCTGGAAGAAGAAGCCCTCTCCAACCCTCTGCTGGAGGTGGAGCCCCCCGCCCTGGGGCAGGCCCTCTCCGACGTGCTGGAGGCGGAAAATCCCAGGGAAGGGCAGGCGGCGTTTCTGCCCATCGAGCGGCGGGAGCAGCTGCTTTGGTCCGGCGGCGCAAGCGCCCCTTCCTCCGACTTTACCGGATATGCCTCCCGGGAGGAGAGTTTTACCGACTCTTTAATCAGCCAGCTTGGCCAGCTGTCCATGCTGGAGCCCTATATCCGCTCTTTGAGCGAATACCTGGTGGGCTGCCTCTCCCCGGCGGGATATCTGGACTGCCCGCTGGAAGAGCTGTCCCGGGAGCTGGGCTGCCCTCTGTTCGATCTGGAGCAGGCCCTGTTTGTGGTGCAGAGCCTGGAGCCCACCGGCGTGGGCGCCCGCAGTCTTTCCGAGTGTCTGCTGCTGCAGCTGGCCCAAAGCCGGCATTTTACCGAGCTGAATATCCACCTGGTCCGCCGGGGTCTGCCCAAGCTGGCCGACGGGGATTATGCCGCTCTGGCGGAGGATTTCCACGCCTCGGAAGACGAGGTGCGGGCAGCTGCGGACTATATTCGCACCCTTAACCCCATTCCCTCCCGGGGGTTCCCCACGGGGAATTATACCCATTATGTCATTCCCGAGGCCACCCTTCACTGGGAAGGGGACACCCTGCACATCGACATGAATACCGCTGCCCAGCCCCGGGTCAGCCTGAATACCCAGACTTCTGCCCTGCTGGAGGGGTCCGACTCCAAGGAAGACCAGGCCTATCTGCGCCACAAGCTGCAGGAGGCCCGCAGCCTGATGGACAGCCTCCATGACCGGCAGGAGACCCTGTTCCGGCTCATCAGCACGGTGGCCCGGCTGCAAAACGGCTTTTTTGCCCGGGGGGAGGCCCTTCAGCCCATGACCATGTCCCAAGTGGCGGATGAGCTGCAGCTGAATATCTCCACCGTCAGCCGGGCTGTCAAAGATAAGTATATCCAATATTCAGGAAAAGTGTATCCGCTGCGCAGTCTATTTTCCACCCCCATTCCCTCCCGGGATGGCAGAGGGATCTCCGCCGACGGCGCCCGCCGACAGATCCAGCGCTGCGTGGAGGCGGAGGATCCGGCCCACCCCCTGTCGGACAGCGCCATCTGCACGGCCCTGGCCGCCCTGGGCATTACCCTGTCCCGGCGGACCGTGGCCAAGTACCGCTCCGAGCTGGGCATCCCCTCCGCGGCGGAGCGGAAGAAATCCGGCAGCCGGGCATGACGGACGTGCCGCTGGTTGTGCTTTTTCCCAAGTCGCCCCGTTTCCTGGGGGCGACTTTTTTCACATTCCAGGAAATCCCGACCCCCGCTCCATCTCAGCATTGAGTTTTGCCCCGCTTTCGTCTGCGCTTGGGTCATTACCAGAAAGGGAGCTCGCCGCCCCCTGCCTTCTGCCGGCCCTTCCCTGGCCAAAAGCGCGCCACGGCAGAAAGCGTTCTCCGTATGCCCCCAGCAGCCCGTTCTTTGAGAACGGGCCGTTTTTCGTTGGCCCGCGCAAATCAGAAAGGATGAGGAATATGAACCCCAGGAAAGTCGGTGTCATCGGCCCGTATCTATTGAAAAAGCAGCGCGGCAAGCCGGTCAGCGATCCCAGCTCAGGAGAAAGGCAGACTGAATTTTATGGGAAACCCTTCTCAGGCGTGTTCCCGGTCCTGCGTAGAATGCACTCTTGGCCGGTTCCGGCGGAAGATCTATGTTCCCGATCCCAAGCAGGCCAAAACGTTCAAAGAGGCCTATCCGGACCTGCCGAAAAGCGACTGGGCGGCTGCCTTTGTGATTGCCGACCATCTCCGGTTCGGTAGAATGGCAAAGGAGGTCTACATGGCGCATTATCGCTGCCTCCGTTATTACTTGCTGGAAGCTGCCAACCCCGTAAGAAGATGCGACTCCAAGTTCAGGCCCGGCGGATATGGCCCCCCTTCCCCCGTTCATCCAAAAACGCCGCCCGCTCCCTTTTGGGATCGGGCGGTATCCTTATGTCCCGTCAAACAGTCCCGGCGGCACAGGCAGGTCCTCCCGAGGGACCTTGTCCCAGGAGAATTCCGCCAGCAGCTCCTCCGGCCGGCAGGGCCGGGCCTCGGGGTTCAGCCCCGCCAGAAAGGCCAGCTTTCCGATGATCTCCTCCGGGCCCAAGCGGCAGCTCAGAGCGCCCAGATCCGCGTCCTGGTCCCGCTTGGAAAGCCGCCGCCCATCGGCGCTGAGCAGCAGCGGCAGATGGTAAAACTTCGGCTCCGGCAAGCCCAGCAGCCGGTAGAGCAGCAGCTGCCGGGGGGTGGAGTCCAGCAGATCCGCGCCCCGCACCACCTCCGTCACCTCCATGGCGGCGTCATCCACCACCACCGCCAGCTGATAGGCAAACAGCCCGTCAGAGCGGTGCAGCAGAAAGTCCCCGCACGCTTCCGCCAGATTCTCCTCATACCAGCCCAGGTGCCCATCGGCAAAGCCAATAACCTCCTCCGGCACCCGCAGCCGCACTCCAGCCCGGTGGCCGGCGGTCTTCCGGGCGGCCGCTTCCTCCGCTGTCAGGTTTCGGCAGGTCCCGGGATAGATCTGCCGCCCATCGGAGCGGTGGGGCGCATCGGCGGCGTGGAGCTCCCGCCGGGTGCAGAAGCACGGGTACACCAGTCCCGCCGCCTCCAGCCTCTTCAGCGCCGCCTGGTACAGCGCCGTGCGCCGGCTCTGCTCATAGGGGCCATGTGGCCCCTGACCGGCGGTGCCTCCCTCGTCCCAGTCCAGCCCCAGCCAATGCAGATCCTCCTCCAGCTGCAGGGCATAGCGCCGGGGACAGCGGACCGTGTCCAGATCCTCCAGCCGCAGCACGATCCTGCCCCCCTTGGACCGGGCGCTGAGCCAGGCCAGCAGGCTGCTGAGTATATTCCCCAGGTGGATCCGTCCGCTGGGTGAGGGCGCAAAGCGCCCCACGATCTTGTCCACGTTCTGCCCCTCCTCCCCGCTTTTCAAGTGCCCCCATTATACC